>JBFEPU010000257.1:0-4143 GCA_041549915.1 Anaerolineae bacterium
CATCTTATCCCCCTGACCGTGTGTGCTTCAATGTGTAAACTCTAGAATACTATGCCCACGAAGAAAAGTCAAAAAAGCGCGCGAAATGGCGATGTGCTCACCGCGCTGCCTAGGTGGCGCGCCGCAAGGCGTCCCTGTGATCGCAGCAGTGTGCCAGGCGACTGCTGAAGCGCCCCAGGGCTTTTCCAAGGTCATCCTCATAGCCTACCCACGCATGGTTTTGTCTCCCTGAGCGCCAGCGACACCTGCGTCTGCGGCGGAGGTGCAGACGAGGGTCTCGCGTTGCGCCAGCGGTTGGCCTCCGCGCTCGCATCTATCAGGGCCTGGGGTACTGTGCGCTGTATGGATTTGTCTGTATCGCCAGCAGCACCTACAATCGCAGAACAAAGACGCAGCCTGGAGGCCGGCCATGCCATTGCAGCCCAAGACGATTTCCGATTCGCGGACCGAGATTAGCCACGTAATGCAGCTGACGGACGCCAACCCGGTGGGCAACGTCCACGGCGGCGTGGTCATGCGCCTCGTCGACGAAGTGGGTGGCATCTGTGCCGCCAGACATGTCGGCCGGCCGGTGGTCACGGTGGCCATCGACTCGATGGCGTTCTATTCACCGATCTGCATTGGGAACCTGATAACGGTAAAGGCTTCGCTGAACTATGTTGGCCGCACTTCGATGGAGGTGGGGGTGCGTGTCGAGGCCGAGGATGTCCTGACCGGCGAGGTGACGCACACCAACTCTGCCTATCTGGTCTATGTGGCGCTCGATGAGAATTTGCAGCCTGTGGAGGTGCCGCCGCTGCTCACACAGACGCCTGAGGAAGAGCGGCGCATGGAGGAGGGCAGGCTGCGCCAGCAGGAGCGGCTGCGGCGGCGCCGCGCTGAGGAGGCACGTCGGGCCAGCCAGCAGGCGGAGGGCGATGGATAGCGCAGCCCCTACCGCTTGACCATAGCTTCCGTCCGGAGGCAACGTTGATGAAGACACTACTGCTGATGCGCCACGCCAAGTCCAGCTGGAAGCAGGCAGGCCTGAGTGATTGGGAAAGACCGCTGAACAAGCGCGGCAAAAGCGATGCGCCCAGGATGGGTGAGCTCTTGTGGGAGGAGGACCTCGTTCCGGAGATCATCATATCTTCGGACGCCCTGCGGGCACGCCAGACCGCAGAGGCGGTGGCGGACGCGGCTGGCTACGAGGGCGAGGTCACCTACCTGGCAGATCTCTATCACGGCACGCACGCCGAGTATGTCGGTGCGTTGGCGTCAGTTCCTGACGAGCAAGACGTTGTGATGATCATCGGGCACAACCCTGACCTGCAGGATGTGCTCGAAATGCTCAGCGGCCAGATGGAGTCCATGCCCACCGGCGCCATCGCTCACGTCAAGTTGGCCATTGAGCGCTGGTCGGAGCTGCGCGATGATACCGAGGCCGAGCTCCTGCACATCTGGCGACCGCGCGAGCTGCACTCCGGTTCGTAGTGGTGGCTTTGGCGGTGCAGCACACCTCCGAGCGGAACCGACTATTCTCTGACGATTACCGGCAGCAGGATGTGGTGCGGGAAGGCAGAGGCGGGAACGACCGTTTCGGCGCTGGCCATCAGCAGATCCGGCGTCTCCCAGCCCTTGGCACGTGCCTGATCGATGAACAGGCGCCGGAACCAGAGTTCAGCCTGCACATGCGCCGCACCGGTGGCGGGTCTGGTGAAGCGGTAGCGGGAGATGTCACTCGCCCCGGCCGCGATACGGTTATCGCTTAGGATGAAGGTTGGCTTCCAGTAGTTGACCACCGGCCACTCGCCGCTCCTGGCGTCGCGCAGCACCTTGGCAAAGCCCTTGCCCGGGCGCCCGGCAAAGTCATTCTCAGCGTTGCCCGCGCCGCCCCAGTCTGGCACCAACGCCCCTGCCAGGTTCTCCAGAGCGTTGCCCGCGGCATCCACGGCCTTGACCACCAGGACCATGTTCCTCCCCGGGTAGTCTGTCGGCACATGGTGGCCGGCAAACACGTTGGTGATCGTCACCGTGACGTGCAAACGGCCCTGCCATAGGTTGGCAGAGAGAGTCATGCTCACGGTCTTTCGCAGGAGCTCCGCATCGGCGGCCCCGGGCTGAGTGTGAGCGTGAATGGTCATCGGATCGCGCTCTACTCCTCCCATTCCTGGTGCGACGTTGGTCATCAAGCCGTCTGGCGGCATGTGGCAGGTCTGGCACTCGACTCCCATGTCGGGATAGGAACTCTCCTGCCACTCCCTAAACGACTGATATATGGGAGTGCCCCAGAAGCTGAACTGGTGACAAGGAGCGCAGAACTGGCTCTGCTGGATCAGAGGCAGGTAGGTGTCCTCTTCGGGGACATTGTCGTCATCAAAGGTGCCGAAGAAGAGCTGGTATCGCTCTGACTCCGGATAGGGTCGGCGCACGTCCATCGAGAGTGCACCTGGCACGTTCGGATAGGGCAGGCCCGTCGCGGGATTGAGGTACACGTCTGCCACCTTGTGGCAAAAGTCGCAGTGCACGCCGAAGGTGTCCGCGCCGGATAGGGAGTTCATGTCGCTGCTGTAGGGCGCGTCTATGCCTGCGCCTGGTGCGTGACACGTAGCGCAGTTGCCGGTGGTGCCAGGAAAGTCCTGGACGTACCCAGGGGGCACTCCGGGATTGCCAGCGGCGTCGGTGCCGTTGTACATGGAGAAGAACCGCGGATTGGTCCCAGCGCCAGCGTGGGCGTTCTGCAGCCAGATCTCTGTCACACCTGGTTTGCAGGTGGCGCAAGAGTCGTCTCCGCTTGGAAGTATCCACTCGTAGTCTGGGTTGTCGTCTGTCTGATAGTGGCGCAAGGTCACGGTGATTCCGACCGCCGGAGGCACAACTCCTTCTACCTTGGCGCAGTAGTAGGTGTGTTTCCAGGCACTGACAGTGACAGTGACACCTTCTGTCAGACCGCCCAGCGCAAACGTGCCCTCAGAGGTGCTGAGGGTGGCGTTGTTCGTCGCTTGGATGCGGACAGTAGCTCCAGCTACGGGGTTGCCCTGCTCATCGACGACTGACCCGCTGACCGTGGCCATGCCCTGGGCCACGACGCTGCTCCGCAGTGCCCAGGCTGTCGCCAGCAAGACCAAGAGAATCGGAGCGGCGGCGCAAAGCCGTACTAGCGCTGTGCAGGCCGAACTACGTTGAGCACGATCTGGCCTGACTCGTTTCTCGCTCGCTGTCTGGTTGTCCATGACTCTTCTCCTAGTCTCTGGCCCAGCGCACCGCGGAGCGGGCTGACTACTCCCTGATGATTAGCGGCAGTAGGACGTGGTGCGGGAAGGCAGAAGCGGGAACGACCGTCTCTGCGCTGGCCATCAGCAGATCCGGCGTCTCCCAGTCCTTGGCACGTACCTGATCGATGAACAGGCGGCGGAACCAGAGTTCAGCCAGCACACGTGCCGCGCCTGTGGCAGGTCTGGTGAAGCGGTAGCTGGAGATGTCACTCGCCTGGGCCGCGATGCGATTGTCGCTCACTATGAAGGTTGGCTTCCAGTAGTTGACCACCGGCCACTCGCCGCTTGTGGCGTCGCGCAGCACCTTGGCAAAGCCCTTGCCCGGGCGGCCGGCAAAGTCATTCTCAGCGTCCCCCGCGCCGCCCCAGTCTGGCACAACCGGCCCGCTCAGCTGCCTCAGCTCGTGTCCTGCCTCGTCCTCCGCTCGTACCACCAGGATCATATTGCGACCTGGGTGGTCGGTGGGCACGTGATGCCCGCCTTGCGTATTGGTGATCGTTACCACCACTTCCAAACTTCCTGCAGGCTGCCGCGTAGTGAGGGTCATGCTCACCGTGTTCTGCAGCAGAGGCTCATCAGAAGCGCCGGGCTGGAGGTGCGACGGTATCGTCTCGGGCGGGTGCTCCAGCCCTCCTTGTTCCGGCAGGACAAAATGGGTCTGGCCTGTAGGTGCCATGTGACACACCTGGCACGTCACGCCCTGCTCCGAATAGGGGCTGGCCAGCCACTCGTCGAAGGACTGGTAGATGGGCGTGCCCCAGAACGAAAAGCTGTGACAGGGTGCGCACAGCCCGCTCTCCTTCATCAGCGGGAGATAGGTGTCCGGGTCGGGCACGTCGTCGTACGGGCCAAAAAACACCTGATCTCCGTCCGGTGGACGGCGCAGATC
>JBFEPU010000258.1:0-4108 GCA_041549915.1 Anaerolineae bacterium
AGGTGCGAACCTTCTCACTCCGTTCGCCGCTGCCCACCTGCGAACGGCGCGAAGCCTCCACCTCCTCGGTCTGCTTGCGCTGCTCCATGTCATAGAGCCGGGCCCGCAGGATGGACATGGCGCGCATCTTGTTCTGCAGCTGCGAGCGTTCGTCCTGGCAGGACACCACCATGCCCGTCGGCAAGTGGGTGATGCGCACCGCCGAGTCGGTGGTGTTCACGCTCTGGCCGCCGTGCCCACGCGAGCGGAAGACGTCGATGCGCAGATCCTCCGAAGCGATCTGCACCTCCACCTCGTCCACCTCGGGCAGCACAGCCACTGTCGCCGTCGAGGTGTGGATGCGGCCGCTCGATTCGGTGACCGGCACGCGCTGCACACGGTGCACGCCGCTCTCGTGTTTGAGCCGCGAATAGGCACCGGTGCCGTCCACCTCGAAGATCACTTCTTTGAAGCCGCCGACGCCGGTCACGTTGGAGCTCAGCAGCTCCGTCTTCCAGCCCTGCGACTCGGCGTAGCGGCTGTACATGCGGTACAGGTCGGCAGCGAAGAGGCCGGCTTCGTCACCTCCGGCTCCGGCGCGGATCTCTACGATCACGTTGCGCTGGTCGTCGGGATCGGTGGGCAGCAACAGCAAACGCAGCTTGTGCTGCAGCTCTTCTTCCCGCGCTTGTAGCTTCTCGATCTCCTGCTCCACCAGCGCGCGCATCTCGCCGCCCAGCTCGCCGTCGAGCATGTCGCGCGTATCCTGCAGCTCCCCGCTCACGGACTTGAACTGGCGGGCGGTCTCTACCAGCTCGGCGATCTCGGCCCTCTCCTGAGCGTACTCCCGCACCAGGTTGTAGTCGGTAGCCACTTCGGGGTCGGCCAGCAAGCGCTCCAGCTCCTCGTAGCGCTCTTCAACTTGTGTCAGTTTATCGACCAGGGAAACGGTATCCATCTCTCATCGACCTACAAAGAGCCCCTGGCTTGCGAGGGGCTCGACGATTGTTATCACTGTCACTATTGTACCAAATCACATAGGCTGCGACAAATGTCCATTCCGCGGCTGGCCCGGCGGACTGCACATTGCCCCTGCCGTAGAATGCAGGTATAATCGGGATGGCTTCACCGCCTCGTTCGTCCCGACGGCATCGCCCACGCCGCAGGACGAAGCCGTGGTCCTGCTCGCCCAGGCCAACGACGAACGTGGCGAGGACGCCGAACTGAACCCGTGCTGGCCAGGCTGGGCCAAGCGACGCGACAACTCTCCATCGGGGGCTTGGTACCGGACGGCCAGCAGCGCGACACGGACCAAGGAGCATGCAGATGACCACACATGCAAAGCAACAACCGACTGTGGAAGAGGTCACAGGAACTCTGAGGGCCTGTCTGTCCCAACTGAGCGAACGCTACGGCGTTCACGCGCTTGGCTTGTTCGGTTCGTACCTGCGCGGGGAACAGGGCCGGTCCAGCGACCTGGACGTCCTGGTGGAGTTCGACCGCACGCCAACGCTCCTCGAATTCGTGGATCTGCAGCACTACCTGAGCGACCTGCTTGGTGTCAAGGTAGACTTGGTGATGAAGAGAGCCCTGAAACCGGCGATCGGACGTCGCATCCTGGCCGAGGTTGTGCCAGTATGAGAGCCGGCCGGACCTACGTCGACTACCTGGAAGACATCCTCAGCTACGTGGAAAAGGCCGAGCGCTATACCTCTGGCGTCGATCTTCAGACCTTTTGTCGCAGCGAGGAAAAGGCCATGGCTGTCATCCGCACTCTGGAAGTGATCGGAGAGGCGGCCCGACGGATTCCTCCATCCCTGCGGAAACGCTACCCGCAAGTTCCCTGGAAAACCATCGCCGGCATGCGCGATGTGCTCATACACGCATACTTCGGCGTGGACCTGGAAGTGATCTGGAAGACCGTGCAGAAGGATCTGCCGCCTTTGCGTGCTGAGGTACAGCGTATCCTAGCTGAGTTGCACGAGCAGGGTGCTGGATAGACACACGGCGCGCCCCCAACTTCCACTGTGTGCGAGACCTGGCAACACTGGCCTGGGTTCGCAGGATTGAGCGCGGGCCAATTGCACCAGCAGGTGCCCGCCTCACAGATCCAGGTCGAAGAAGGAGCGCCCTGCGACTGCCCCCGAGCTGAGCGGCGCGCTCGGCCAGCCGCGCCGGACTCGGCCCCCTGCCTCACGAACATGCCCTACCGATGGCGGGACGCGGTTTTTCGAATCAACCAAGGAGGTAACACATTATGAGCTGGCTGCAGGAAGTGTTCGGACGCAACAAGGTGGTGATCGGCATGGTCAACTGCCCACCGCTGCCTGGCACGTCCCACTACGACGCGGAGAAGGGACTGCCGTTTATCCTGGAACGGGTTGAGTATGACCTGCTGGCGCTGCAGGAGGGCGGCATCGACGCCGTGCTGTTCCACAACGAGAACGACCGTCCCTTTGTAACGGACATCGGGCCGGAGATTGTGGCCACGATGGCGCGCGCCATCACCCAGGTGCTGCCGAAGGTGCGGGTGCCCTTTGGCGTCGATGTCCTGGCCGACACGCGATCCGCTCTGGCTATCGCGCTGGCCACCGGCGCGGCCTTTGTGCGTGAAGACAGTGGGAGCTGGATCGAGCAAGCTGGCGAGCTGCTCCGCTACCGCAGGAGGATCGGCGCGGGCCACATCAAAGTGGTCTTTAGCATCAACACCAACGTCCTGGCAAACCGCGAGCTGGCGCTGGTGGCGCGCAGTGCCGCATCCTACCATGGGGCCGATGCGGTCAGCGTGGCGTACGTAGGCACACCGGAACGGGAAGCGGCCATCCCTGACGCTCCTGAAGCTCTGCCCGGCGGGCACACGCCCCATCCAGCGGTGCGCACCTCGGACCTGGCGGTGGTGAAGAGGGTGGCGGGCGCTCCGGTGTTCGTCAATATGGGGAGCCGCAGGGAGAATGTGGCGGAGCAACTGGCCATCGCCGACGGCGTGATCGTGGGCTCCGACCTGAAGGTGGGCGGCATCACCTGGAACGAAGTGGACCCGGCTCGTGTGAGGGCATACATGGCAGCGGCGGACACCGTTCCCGGGCGGTAGGGAGCGGGACAGGTGGACGCGGGTACGCTGGCCGGCAAGCTGGGAAGTTCAGCACGACTTGGACCTTTGGGGTTTTCGCCGGAGGGATGGCGTTGGACTGACTGATATGCCTGAAGGTAGCAGGTGGCGGGGGCGCCGCAAGCGCAAAACCCCAAAGGTCTCTACAAATGCCTGCTACAGCAATGCCAGCAATTCGGCCGGCTGAAGCACGGGCAGTGGACCGGCTTTGTAGTGGTGGACGTTGCGGGTGACCAGGTACTGAGCGCCACATCTGACTGCAGCCATCATCTGGACAGCGTCTTCAAAGTCCTGGTATGGCAGATTAAGGGCCTGCTCAATGACTGCCTGATCGACGGGCGCGACTGACAGGAAGGTCATCAAACCCGTCAGGGCAATCCGTGCTTGCTCGGCCGATTGATACCTGGCGAGCAGATAGAACAGCGTGGTCAGGCTGTGAGCAGCCACCCAGCCTTGGACGAGGCCAGTCTCCGCATTGGCCAAGGCGCGGGCTGACATGTCGAAGAAGGGCTCCCGTTGCTGCAGCACGTCCAAGATGACGTCGAGGTCGAACAGGACGCTAGGTTTTGGGGCCATACTTCTCTTCCAAGTAGGTGCGATAGTCGTCAATGGAGGCGTCGGGGGAAAGGATGCCCGACAGGAGCCGCACCATGGAAGCCTCGGCCAGCGGGTCACCTTCGGCACTCAACTGGCGAAAGTACTCGGACACCAGCCTGGTGAGGGTAGTGTTATGCTGCGCGGCGTAGCGTTTGGCACCTTCGAGAAGGCGTTTGGGCAGCCGCACGGTGAGCTTGGTCTTTTCCATGGCACTCCTCCTGCCGTACAGTCTAACGCAGAACTGTACGGCAGTCAAATCGCCCTTGGCAGTGCTGGGGTATGGTAGGAGGCCGGAGCTGCGATTAGTGAGAGGCCAGCAGCGGAAGGGGCAAGAAGAGGCTGTTCTATACCCGAGAGGATACCTCAGAGTCCTCAGAGCCCTCACGGTAGGCGAGTCCTTGGAGTGCACAGTGCTGATCTCGG
>JBFEPU010000259.1:0-4072 GCA_041549915.1 Anaerolineae bacterium
CCAACTGCACGTTCATGTTGTGGACGAAGAGGTTGTCAAAGAGGTTATGCACGCAGAGGTGCACGAGCACGCCAAGGGCGCCCAGTGCTACGGCCCGCCAGTACCGTCGCTGGCCCTCCGCAACGCGATGGTTCGGCGACATGTTCCTGGCACTGAACCTAGGCGCTGCGGCTGCCTCTTGCTGGACGCCCTGAGCACAGCGCGGACCTTCGCTATCCAGAGACAGAGACGGCCTGCTTCTCTCATAACGATAAGAGGTCGCGACATTGCGGGTCGAAGCCGCGCGCCGGATCACGCGTACAGCGTGGACGAGACACGCGCTGAACAGCATCAGGTAGGCCGCCAGGCCGATAATGCCTGCCTCTGCCGCAATGTTCAGATAGTAGTTGTGAGCATGCCCAAGTGGGTCACGCCAGCGTCCCAGTGCATACTGAGGATAGGCAACGGCGTAGTTACCGATGCCCACCCCGAGCCAGGGATGATCGGAGAACATTCCGACGGCCGCCAACCAGTGGGCCATGCGTTCCACCACCGCCCAGTTGGCGTCTGTCACGTCCACTCTGGTCGGATCCACACCGCCGAGATAGGGGAGGAAATCCGAAAAGCGCTGGACAAACGACTGCGGGAGGTATTGTGCACCGCCGATCAGCAACAAGTAGCTCACGACCAAGGCGACAGCAAGAGCGGCGAGCAAAGCGGTCCGACTGCGCACTACGGTGATGACGACGAGGGCAGCCGCCACGCCCACCCACCCCCCACGCGACCAGCTCATCACCATCGCTGCGGATAGGATCGCGAAGGAGCCAGCGTAGGCCAGGTATGGCATCATGCCCGCCAGCACGTCAGGAAGCCGCGCCCGGGCCCGCCACAGCTTGTCTCGCCACTCCTGCAACCCCTCCAAAGTCAAGGCATAAGCCAGCGGCAGCGTCAATCCAAGATAGCCAGCAAATGGGTTGGGCTGGGCAAAGTGTCCGTGCGCACGCATAAAGCGCCCGAAGAGGACAAACCCCTCTGGTCCTACCTGGCGCACAAACTGGTAGACACCCAGCAGGGCCTCGGCGCTGCCCGCCGCGAGCAGGGACGCCACCACCCACTTGCCCCAGCGGTCGTTCACTTCGCCAGCCAAGAACAGATAGATGACCAGCACTTCCAGCCACTTTACGATTTCTTTGAGGCTCAATTGCAGGGAAGAGGTGACCAGGGTCGAAAGTGAAATGGCACCGAGGAAAAGCAGCAAGGGGAGGAGCAAGCGAGGCTTGACAATTACAACGCGCCTGGCGCTGATCATCCGCGCCAGCCATGAGGCAACGAGGAGCACGATCAGCAGCTCTGCGGCGCCAACACTGACTGGACCCAAACGGAACTCGCTGATCGAGCCGAAGGGTACGGCGAATGCCAGCAGGCACAGGGCGGCTTGCGGCCAGAGCAGGACGGCCATCAGGGCCACTCCCCCAGCCAAAAGAAGAACAGCCCACTTTAGCGGTAACAGGGCCAGGGCCGCCCCGACGATGACGATCAGCACCGCGGCCAGAGCCTTCGGTGCAGCCAGGCGCAGGTTGTAGACCATGAGCCTAGTCATTGCTTGCCACACATAGAGTCACCGACCAGACGCGGAGAAGGCCCAGACAAGAGCCACCCACCACTTGTCCTCGTCCGGCCACATGCCGCGCGTCTCGGCGGAGACAAGGCACACAGGGCCGCCTGCTACTTCTCTTCCACCTCGTGGGCCAGGATGACGGCTTCGGCAATCTCTTTCATCGGGCGGCGAGTATTCATGCTCATCTTTTGTATGCGGCGGAACGCGTCATGCTCCGTAAGGCCCTGTGTGTCCATTAGGATGCCCTTGGCCCGATCGACCACTTTGCGGGTCTCCAGGGCCTCTGTAAGGCTATCTACTTCCTTCTGAAGGGCCTGGAACTCCTCAAACCTGGCCAAGGTAATCTGAATCGCCGGGGCAAGGTTCGATTCACGGAAGGGCTTGACCAGATAGCCAACGACACCGGCTTCTTTGGCACGCTCAATGAGATCTTGCTGGCTGTAGGCTGTGAGCAGGAGCACTGGGGCCAGCCTTTCCTCGGTCAGCACCTTGGCAGCTTCAATGCCATCCATGTCTGGCATCTTGATGTCCATCACCACAAGGTCCGGCCTAAGCTCGCGGGCCATGTTCACCGCGCTTTGCCCATCATTGGCTTCACCAACCACCAGGTAACCCAGGTTGGCCAACATCTCGCGCAAGTCCATCAGGATCAGGGACTCGTCATCAGCGATCAATATCCTCGTTCTCTTCAACTCTCTGCACCTCCCAAAGGTATTTTGGGGAAAGTCACAATCGCTCTCACCCCTCGTTCACCCTGCAGTTCAAAATGGCCCTTCAGGTCGCCCTTGACCAAGGTGTTCACAATCCGCAGGCCCAGGCCACCGTGTTCGTCAAGGTCAAAGTCACTGGGCAGGCCCGCACCGTCATCGCGTATTTCGATCTCGATCCAGTCGCCCTCGTCAGCAAGATCAACCGTCACCAGACCTGCGTCGCGCTGCTCATAGCCATGCTCCATCGCATTGAGCAGCAGCTCATTAATCACCAGCGCACACGCCGTCGCCTGCTGCGAGGACAGGTATATGGCTGGGCCGCCGAGCCGAAACTCGATGCTCTTCTCGGGGTTCACGACTGTCTCCACCATCTGATCAAGGATGCGCTGCGACACCTCACGAAGGTTGATCACGCTGACGCTATCGTGGGACAGGAACTCGTGCACCACAGCTACGCTCAGGATGCGATTCACGGTCTCCAAGAGGGCGTGCTGAACCTGGTCCAGTTCAGCCCGCCTGGCCTGCAAGCGCAACAGAGATGCAATCGACTGCAGACTGTTCTTGACGCGGTGGTGCACCTCCTGAATCATGGCCAGCTTGGCCTTGAGCTCCTGTTCCTTGTCCCGTGCTTCGGTGGCGTCATGAACCGTCCATATGGCGCCCACAGGGATCGAGCCGGTCGGAGACGGCACTCCCCTGGCGCGCCCTAGTAGCGAGCGCCACCAGCCACGGCGCATATACAGAGGGATGACTTTGCGGATCCAGATGCGACCATGCTCCCGCTGCTCTCGTTCGATGCACTTGCCGGACTTGAGCGCCTCGTCCACGAGCTCAGCGTCTGCTGTCTCCAGTTCGTATACACTCTCGCGCACCAAGCTGCCCATGTAGCCAATGCGTCGGTAGAGGTTGGCAGCAATGCCACTGACGTAGCGGATTTCGCCCTGCAGGCCGGTTACAACTATTCCGTCATGCTCACCAAAGGGCGCCAGCTTCTCCGCATCCACCAGCTCCCCGCGGAGAGCCATCTCCTGCAGCTGTCGCAGAGCGCGGCGAAAGGGCGCGCTCCGACGGCGGTGCCGCTCGTAGGCCAGCAGGTTGGTCTCGATACAGAGTACTGCAATCGCTCGCCCGCTGCTGCCTACAACGGCCAGAGGCTCACGCATAATGGGCACATTGTGCACCATGGCGCTTTGCTCGCCGCGCCGCAGCCGAGTGTGGGATAGCGCCTGGAATACCCAGGGAGCCCCATCCGGCACCACCCGCTTGCCGACGACGTCTTCCTCGTAGACCGGGAAAATGGAATGAGGCCTCGCCTGATCGCTTACCAGGGCCTGCTGTGGCCCGACAGGAACGTAGAGCAGCAGGTCACTGCGGCTGAGATCCGACAGGATGGGCAGGGCTTGGCGTATGCTGTTGAGAAGACTCGCGTCAGCTTCGGAGAGGCTGGCTTCATTACCTCTGGCGTCCACAGTCTGTTCTCGTCCTTGAGAGATCCCTTTCATTTCCTTGCGCCGCCGCGCGGCACGCCGGTGATTATAACATATCTGAGAGAATTGACAAGCCAAGTCTCTGAGGTTCAGACATGAGTTCGGACAGGGTGCTGAACGAGGCAGATGAAGGATTTGAGGACGCTGGCCACGATCCGCCTGACGACAGAAGCTGACAGGCGGATCTTCTGTTTGAGCAGGATGAACAGCCCCGAGTAGAGCTTCCATTCCTTGGCCTTTGTTCAGCACAGGCTGATACACCGATGCGGGAGTGCTGG
>JBFEPU010000260.1:0-4064 GCA_041549915.1 Anaerolineae bacterium
AGGACAAGGGGCAGGTAGATGGCGACGCTTGATGCTGTTGAGCTCTCGGCGCCCACAGAGGAGTGGGCCACAATCGCTCCGGCCAGCACAAGCGCTGGCACCAAGGCAGCAAGGCGGGGCACTGCTTGAGCTCGCCGGTCAGACTCGCGTCGCTGGGGCATGATAGTCGGCGATTATGACACAGATTGCTCCCAGAGGCAAATTGCACATAGCAGTGTGTTGAAAAACTCAAAGCCCGCTTCCATCTGGCACAGCACTAGCCAGGTGATGCTAGCTACACAATATGTGTTCCCGCCTTGAGCTGATTCGTATGTTTTTCAACACCCTCACATAGTGTAGTACATGTCACGGACACCCTGCTTGCCGTGCACGGCAGCTGAGGCCGGCGCGCAGGCACGCCGTCACTCCACGGAGCAGCTCCGATTTGCCACACAGCCATTCCAGGCTACAATTGACCGACAACGCCCCAGGCTGGCTACCTCAGTGCCCATGCGAAGACTCAGATGAGGCGGCTCCCACGCCGCCGGCTTGCCGGGCGTGGGAGCCCGGCCGGCTGTTTTCGGCTAGGCACTAGGGTGCAGCCCAGACGGTGGCCGTGGCCATACACCCGAGAGATTGCGCAAACCCCAACATGCAGGGGGTGACAATGCTCAAGGAACTAGTGCGCAGGAATCGCAGCTACCGCCGCTTCCACCAGGATGTCGCTGTGGAGATAGACACACTGCGAGAACTTGTCGATCTCGGCAGACTATCGGCAACGGGGATGAACAGGCAGCCGCTCAAGTACATCCTGTCCTGTCATTCCGATGGGAACGAGCGCATCTTCCCCCACCTCGGCTGGGCTGCGCTCCTCGGGGACTGGCCTGGACCTCCCGAGGGCGAACGGCCATCAGCGTATATCATCATCTTGGAAGACAAGGAAATCCACTCGACCGCCGGCTGCGACCACTGCATCGCTGCACAGAGCATCCTGCTCGGCGCCACTGAAAAGGGCCTTGGCGGCTGCATGATCCGCAGCATACGCAGAGAGAGACTGCGCCAAGCTCTTGCCATCCCCGATCGCTATGATATCCTGCTCGTGGTTGCCCTGGGCAAGCCAAAGGAGACGGTGGTGATCGAGACCGTGGGCCCGGATGGCGATACTCGATACTGGCGCGACGAACAAGGCGTGCATCACGTCCCCAAACGGACACTGGACGACATCATCATTGGGTAACGGACTCGCCCCGTCGCGCCCTTGGAGAGCCACCCTTGGCACGACAGGACAGCTCGGGAAAGCAGAGTTCGCCGCACCTCAATCCAACTCCGGAGGATGAGCCATGGACATGCTGTTGATCGACCCACCAAGAAGGTACTGGGGGTTTGGAGGTGGCATGGGATACTACTCACCCCCGGTGGGCCTGGCGGCTCTGGCCGCATTCCTTCAACAGAACGGCGTGGACGTCGACATCCTCGACTGCAACGGTCTGGAACTCGGCTGGGATGCACTGCCAGACGAAATCCGGGACCGGAACCCTGCCTGTGTGGGCGTGTCCAGCTCAATGACCTGCTTCACCCCGCAAGCCTTCCGCTGTTTGGAATTGGCCAAAGAGGTCAACCCTGCAATACACACCATTGGCGGCGGGACACAGTTCACGCTGGCCCCTGACGAGTCATTCCGCCGGGGTCCACCGTTGGACTTTATCGTGCGCGGCGATGGCGAGCACACCACGCTGGAGCTGGTCCGCGAACTGACCAAGAGCAGGTCCAACGTGGAGGCAATCGCGGGCCTGTCCTTCCGCAGGGATGGAGAAATCGTCCACAACCCGCCCCGCCCAGCAGTTGCCGACCTGGACGAACTGCCCTTGCCCGCCTGGCACCTATTGCCCATGGGCAAGTACGCGCTCCCAATCCTCCCGCCTGGGTGGGGCAACTTTGCCATCGTTGTCACCAGCAGAGGTTGTCCCTTCCAGTGCAACTTCTGTTCGCCCATGGCCGCACATGCCCCCTACCGGGCGATGACCGCCCCGCGCGTGCTCGAGATGCTCGACGAGCTCTACTCCGCGCACAAGACGCGGGTGTTCTGGTTCAGTGACCTGTCCTTCAACGTGGACAAGGATAGGACGGAGCAGATCCTGGACGGCATTGTCGAGCGTGGCTGGAAAGTGCGCATCGCGCTGGACGGCACGCGTACCGACCTCATCCTCCGTGACCAGGACCTGCTGCCGAAGATGAAGAGAGCTGGTGTCTTCCTCATCTGCCTGGGCATCGAATCGCCCTTTGAGCAGGATCTGGAGGGCTATCAAAAGGGCACAACTCGAGAAAAGGCTGAACAAGCCGTGGCCCTGGTCAGGAACCACGGCATTCACACCTGGAGCTTTTTCATGCTGGGCAATCAGCATCACAGCAGGCAAGATGTGCTGGACATTCTCCAGTATGCCAAGAAACTGGACCCCACCATAGCCATCTTCACCACTGTCACGCCGATTCCAGGCACGCGGTTCCATGATGAGATGCTGGCCAAGGGCATGATCGAGGAAGATGACTGGGCGAAGTACGATTTTGGCCACCCGGTCATGCGCACCGAGCACCTATCGCGCAGCGAGCTTCTGGATCTGTACGAGCACTGCTTCGAGGGCTACTACAACCGCATATGGAAGATCGTCAAGCACGGTTTTCTTGGCGACCAGTTTGCCCGCTACACCTATCGCTTCTTGCGCTTTGTTCACTCAGCGCGTCAGATCAAAGCAGGTCAACTCTAGCATAGAGGGGGATAGTGGCCGATTCCTTTTTCGACACCTTCCAGATTGTGGCCTTGGCTCTCTTCCTGTTTGTGTTCACGGCGCGCAGCGTGCATCTGCGGTTCCGCAAGCACATCTCGCCCATCACGCTGAGCCTGCACAAGAAAGGACGACTCGGCCTTGTGGAGTTTGGACTGTTCGCTTCAGTGAACTTTTGGGCCGCTGCTGTGCTCCTTCACGCGCTTCCCCTGGATGCACAGCCGTTCCCTTGGCTGTTTCGATTCCAGCTATTTGATGCGTTTCCCGCAAAGATCGCGGGAGTGGTTGTGACCACCCTGGCTTTTGCCATCGGCGGCCTGGCCGTAATTGCCCTGGGTGACTCGTGGCGTCTGGGCCTCGACGACCAAAACCCAGGCAAACTCGTAACCACCGGCATCTACGCCGTTTCTAGAAACCCAATCTACCTCTTCTTCGACCTCTACTTCATCGGCACATTCCTGATCAACGGCACGCTTGTCTTCCTGATCTTTGCCTTGTTCACCATCGCCAATTTGCACTACCAGATCCTGCATGAAGAGAGATTTCTGGCCGCGGTTCACGGCGCGGCATATCTGGCCTACCAAGCCAGCACGACACGCTACTTCGCCTGGCACCGTGCGGCGCCAGGCCTCGTATCCCGCCTCAACAAGAGCTCAACTGCCTGAGTATGTGCCAAGGGCGCAGGTGACTCGGTGGATCACCCACTCCTATCCCTTGAGAACCCGATGGGATGCCGCATCGTGCAGCGTATCAACCGCTTCGTGGTCGAGGTGCAGATCGGTACGTGCCGCTATCGCGCCTGGATCAACAATACCGGCCGGCTGCTCGAGTTCTTGCAGCCCGGCAGGGCCGCCTTCTGCCTGCGGAGAGAGAGCCCAGGGAAGACAACCCACCGCCTGTTTGCCATCCGCGACGGTGGGCTGGGCGCACTGATCGACACGCAATTCCAGATGAGGGCCTTTGAAAGCTGCCTGATGGAAGATCTCCTTCCCTGGCTCCCAGGCTGCAGGCGTTTCAAGCGCAATGCCCGCCTTGGTGCGTCTCTCATCGACTACTGGATGCACTGCACCGCGGGCCAGGTCTATCTCGAAGTCAAGAGCGCTGCACTGAGGCAGGGCCCATACGCCAGCTATCCTGACTGTCCCTCCCTCAGGGGCAGGAAGCACGTTCAAGAACTCCTCGACCACGCTGCGCGTGGCGGCAAGGCTTGCATCGTCTTTATCGCTGCTCTCCCGGGAGCGGCAGGCTTCATCCCCAATCGGTCGGCAGACCCCTCCCTGTCCGCGCTGCTCGCAGCAGCCAATC
>JBFEPU010000261.1:0-4060 GCA_041549915.1 Anaerolineae bacterium
AGGGGCAAGCGAGCACTAGAATCCGACCGAATCAGAGGCAACGGCAGGAAACCGAACGATGAGCGAGAGCTTTCCGAGAGCAGTGTGCTACATAGGCACTTCTGGATGGGTCTATCGCCACTGGCGAGGAGTCTTCTATCCCTGGGACCTGCCCGCCCAGCGGTGGCTGCAGCACTATGTCACCCGCTTTGACACCGTGGAACTGAACAACACTTTCTACCGCCTGCCCTCGGAGCGAGCGTTCGGCGCATGGAAAGACAACGCGCCGCAGCATTTCCGATACGCGGTCAAAGCGAGCCGCTACATCACGCACATGAAAAAACTGCAGGGGGCAGAAGAAGCCTTGTCCCGCTTCCTAGAGCGGAGCCGACTGCTTGGGGAACGGTTGGGCCCCATCCTGTACCAGCTTCCGCCCAATTGGAAATGCAACATCGACAGACTGCGCAGCTTTCTGCACATCTTGCCACGCGACCTGCGGCACGTCCTTGAGTTCCGAAACGTCTCGTGGCTGAGCGAGGACGTGTTCGCCACGCTGGCAGAGCATGGCGTCGGGCTGTGCATCGTCAGCTTGCCAGACTTCCCCTGCTTGCTGCGTACCACAGCACCCTTTGCCTACATCCGCCTGCACGGTGCGGAAGCCGTCTACGGCAGCTGCTACAGCGAAGGGGAGCTGCAGTGGTGGGCCGAGCAAATACTCGGCTTCCTGGAGGCGGGCAAGGACGTGTACGCGTACTTTAACAACGATGCCCATGGATGCGCTGTGCAGAACGCTGTGCGTTTGAAGGAACTCTTATCGGCTTGGGAAAGCTGAGCCCAGGCGTCCGGCAGGAAGATAGGAATTAGCCAAACTGTGGCTTCTGACTGGCAGTTTCACTGAATCTCGCGACGTCCCTCCAATGCCTGCGCAAGCGTCACCTCATCGGCGTATTCCAGGTCACCGCCGATGGGCAGCCCACGTGCCAGCCGGGTGACGCGAATGCCCAGCGGGGCGATCTGCCGGGCGATGTACATCGCGGTGGCCTCTCCTTCGAGGTTGGGATTGGTGGCCAGAAGCACCTCGCCCATGTTGCCGTCCCGCACACGCATCAGCAGCTCACGGATCTTGAGCTCTGCTGGACCAATGCCGTCCACCGGTGAAATCGCCCCATGCAATACATGGTACAGGCCATGGTATTGATGGGTGCGTTCCAGCGCCAGCACGTCCAGAGGCTCCTCGACTACACAAATCAACGTCTGGTCGCGATTGGGATCACTGCAGACAGCACAGGGGCTGGTTTCGGCAATGTTATAGCAAACGCTGCACAGGACCGTGCGTTCCTTGAGCTGCTGAATGGCCTCGGCCAGTGACAGAACCTGCTCTGTGGGCGAACGCAGCAAGAAATAGGAGAGCCGGGACGCCGTCTTGGGGCCAATGCCAGGCAGACGGCAGAGTTCCTCGATCAAGCGCATGATGGGCTTGGGCGTTGCAGACATCACATCAAGCCAGGTATGCTGAGTGCGCCAGTCAGAGGCGCCAGCTTGTTCTCCGCCAGTTCACGTGATTTCTTCAAGGCCTCGTTCACAGCCACCACGATCAAGTCCTGCAGCATGTCCACATCATCAGGATCTACTGCTTCGGGATTGATGGCCACCGACTGTACTTCCTGCTGGCCATTCATTACGACAGTGACCACCCCACCGCCTACAGAGGCCGAGACCGTCTGCTCCGCAAGTTCCTCTTGGGCCTGGCGCATCTGTTCTTGCAGTTGCTGGACTTGTTTCATCATCGCGCTGGCACTAGGCTGAACGCGGCTTCGCTTGCCTCTGCCCTTACTGCCCATGCTCCGTCCTCCCACAAATCCTCACTACTGGATATCGATCACCTTGGCACCGTAGCGCTCCACAGCTTCCCGGACTACGGGGTTGTCAAGCAGTTCCTCGCGTCGCTTGGCCTCACTCTCCTGCTCTTTCTGCTCACGGTCCCCTTCAAGCAGGGCACACTTGACCCGCACGGGTCGGCCTGCCAGCTCGGACAGTGTCTCTTCGATGACCTGACGGTTCCGATCCTCGTTTGTCTTTTCCCTGTGAAAGCTGTGATAAAAGCCGAGCGTGACGCGATCCCCCTGCACCGCCATGGGCTCACACGACTTGAGCAGGGCTTCAACGGCCCGGTTGCGCGGCCGGATGGCCTGCAGAAAGGAGCCCCAATTGTCCTGCAACCAGGACCGAGTGAGCTCGGGAATGCCCGCGGGCGGGGGAGCGCCCTTGTCGGCTGCTCCGGCTGAAGCCTCAGCCGGGGGAGGCGTTGCTTGCTGCAGCGCCTGCGGTGCTCCAGCCTGTGAGGCTGGGGCCACATCTGCCGAGCCCGTGCCGCCTTCCTTTGCCTGGGCATCCTCTCCCGACACAACCGGCGGTGAAGCTGGAGGGGACTGGGGCACTGGTTCGGGCTGTGGCGCTGCGTCAGCTCCTGGCCCGGGCTCGGACAGGGTAGCCGGTCCGGCCGTCAAGGCAGCCTCGACGAGCGCCAGTTCGAGCGGCAGCTGGCTGTGCAAGCCGGTCTTTAGGTTGTTCGACGCCTCGTTGAAAAGCCGCACCGTGCGCAGCAATCGCGGCAAGGGAAACTGCTCGGCCTGCGCCGTCATCTCCTGCAGCACCTCGGGCGTCACGCTCAGCAGATCGGAACCACCGTTCTTCAGGAGGAGCACTGCGCGCAGGTGCTCCAAGATCTCGTGTGTGAGCTGACGCGGTTCTACTCCGCTGTCGAGCGCCTCGTTGATCAGCGACAGGCCCGCGCCGCCATCACCCTTGACGACAGAGTCCACGATGGCCGAGATGACCTCCTCGGGAGCCGAACCGAGTACCCGCCGCACGTCATCCAGCTTGATCTCTTCCGCACCGTAGGATATCAGCTGATCCAGCAAGCTCTCCGCATCCCGGAAGCTGCCAGCGGCATAACGCGCGATGGCATCCAGCGCTGCTGGCTGGATCTGCACGCTCTCTTGCGCGCAGATGAGCTGCAGCTTGTGTTTGAGGTGGGGCAGAGTGACGCGTCGGAAATCAAAGCGCTGGCAGCGCGACAGCACCGTCGTGGGAATCTTGTGCGGTGCCGTGGTGGCCAGCACAAAGATGGCGTGTGGCGGTGGCTCTTCGAGGGTCTTGAGCAAGGCGTTGAAAGCCTCATTGGTCAGCATGTGCACTTCGTCGACCACATAGACCTTGTAGCGGCACTCGTTGGGGGAGAAGGCAATCTTCTCGCGCAGATCGCGGATCTCATCAATGCCGCGGTTGGAGGCAGCGTCGATCTCGATGAGATCGAGCGCTCGGCCCTCATTGAGGCTGCGGCAGATGGCACACTGGTTGCAGGGCTCTCCGTCCTGTGGATCGAGGCAGTTGACCGCTTTGGCCAACACGCGCGCCGTGGTGGTCTTGCCAGTACCGCGCGGCCCAGAGAACAGGTAGGCGTGAGCGATGCGGCCGGCACGCAAGGCATTGAGCAGGGTGTCCGTGATGTGATCCTGGCCCAGGATCTCTGCGAACGTACGCGAACGCCATCTGCGGTACAGTGCCTGGGTTGCCATCCCCTGCCTCCTCCCGTGGTAGGAATAGTTTATCACTGATGGGGGATAAATGCAAGCTCATCCGCGCCCGGCCCGGAACTATGGGTGTTTTGCTGGCGCACGGTGAGTGTGCTATACTAGGAATCGATCCTGAGGCAGACGCACAGGGAGGGGAAATGCTGCGCAACATCAGCGCTACGGAACTGATCATCGTACTGCTCATTGTCCTGGTGATCTTTGGCGTGGGACGGCTCGGCGAGTTGGGCGGGGCACTGGGCAAAGCCATCCGCGAGTTCCGGCAAGAGGTTTCGGGGATGAGCCAAGACGCCGAGGAAGAGAAGCAAGAAGAGGAAGAGACGGAAGAGTAGAAACGGATCGCCTATTGCGCATCCCCGCGCAGAACGGCCTCGACCTCGCCCGCCAGCGGCCCATGTCGGCGGATGATTGGCGGCGCCACTGTGAGGTCCACCACCGTAGAGGCCACACCACCCGGACAGCGCCCTCCATCGAGCACTAGCTCTACC
>JBFEPU010000262.1:0-4013 GCA_041549915.1 Anaerolineae bacterium
CCACCACATCGCGCACACGTTCCAGTTGCAGACGCAGGTCATCGGGCAGGGCTGGGCGGGTGGCCTTGTACTCTTCGTACCGCTCATGACGGAAGGTGCGCCCAACATCCCAAGCTACCACGGCGTATTCCGGATTTAGGTCACTCAGCACCTTGAGCAAGGTGGAGGTGAAGCCAAAGGTGGCGTTGGTCGGCTCGCCTCCTGGCCCGGTCAGCGGAGGTATGGCGTGATAAGCGCGGTGCACCAGCGCATTCCCGTCCAGAAGCAGTATTAATGGTCTTTCCGCCATGGGCTTTCTCTCCTTGGTGCCGCGTTATGGCACACTATGCATGCCTGGCACAAAACATGACGCGATGGGTCTAGTCGCCATCACGTTTGAGCAGCGAAGCACGGCGGATGGCGTCTTTCCCGTACTTGCTGCGGATCTCATCCACCACACGGCTCAGTCTCCCCAGCCGCTCCGTGGGGGTATCAAAGAGGCTCAGTTGACGCGCCTCGACAAGCCCGGTCACGCCCACGCCGATCAAGCGCACCCGCATACCTTTCTTCCACTCCTTTCGCAGCAGTCTGACGGCATGAGAGTGGATCACATCAGACAGGTCAGTCGGCTGTGATAGGGTGGCCTGCCGGGTAATGGTTCGGAAATCGGGGTAGCGCAGCTTCAGCACAACCGTGCGAGCGGATTCGCCACCCTTCCTGAGCTGCGCAGCCACGTCCTCACTCATCTTCAGCATGGCATGCCCAAGTGTTTTCACATCCCCAACATCACGGGGAAAGGTGTGCTCCTGGCTGACGGACTTGCGACGCCCCGACACACCGACCGGGCGTTCGTCGATGCCCAAGGCCCTGCGGTGCATCTCTGCAGCAGATGATCCAAATAGCTCTGTCATCTGCGGTTCGGATAGCGCTGCCAGTTGGCCAATCGTATGCACTCCAAATTCCAGCAGGCGCTGAGCCGTGACTTCACCCACGCCCCACAGGCGTTCGATGGGCAGCGGGGCAAAAAAAGCCGCCTCCTCGCCTGCCGGTACGACCAGCACACCACCGGGCTTGGCCAGCGCGGATGCGACCTTGGCCACCAGTTTGTTGCTGGCCAGGCCGAGGGAACACGGAAGGCCCACTTCAGACAGGATGCGCTGCTGGAGCCGCTGGGCCAGCTCCTCTGCCGGCCCGAAGAGCCGCTCGCAGCCCGTCACATCCAGGAACGCTTCATCGATCGATACTGGCTCCCGCAGGGGCGTGTACTCCGCCAGGATGCTCATCACGCGCTTGGAATAGCGACCGTACTCTCTGTGATGCCCGCGGCGCACAACAGCCTGCGGGCACAAGCGCAGCGCCTGTGACATCGGCATCGCCGAGCGTACACCATAGTCGCGCGCCGCGTACGAGGCTGATGAGACCACGCCACGGCCGCTGGGGTCACCGCCGACCAGGATGGGCAGCCCGCGGATGGAAGGATCGAGCAACTCCTCCACCGAAGCGAAGAAGGCATCGAGATCCAGGTGTATAATGCTGCGCGGCTTGGACACAGCTCCTGGCCCTTTCCTCCGTCCTATTGCAGGCTCAGTTCGTCGAGCAGGTTCACGGCCCAGGCAAGCATCTCCTGCTGCTGCCCCTTGTCGGCCGCGCCTGTCCCCAAGCCAGTCCAGACCAGTTGCTGGATGAGGTTGTCTGGGCCGGATGGGTTGTCTTCGAATCTGAGCGTGAGAGGGGCGAAACCCTGCGCCCAGGTTTCGAGTTCGGCAAGCCTATCTGGGCTGAGCGCTCCAATGCGCTCTTTCTGCCCGCTGCGTGTGAGATAGTATTCACCCCCGTAGCCGATGACCAGCTTGTCCTGGAAGCCAGCAATGCCACCCGTTCGTTCGAGAATTAGCAGTGGCACACCGGCCTCCGGGGGCTTGGGTGCAGACAGCGGTTGGTCACATCCGCTGCCCAGAACAACTGCCAACAGCAGAGCAACCATGATGATTGATCGTCTCAACACGGCATCCTCCTCCGGCCTTCCAGCCGATGCGGGAACCTGATGCGACCCGAGCGCAACCATGATGCACTCCCTGCTCTCTGGGTCTGGCGGTCGCTCGCACGACCCATGTAGCCAATTATAGGCTAGAAGAACATTCCGCCAAAGCTTCACACTGAGACAAGCGCAGAAGCCACGAAACCTCTCTTCATTCCCCCGCCCAACGGACCCTGTGTTGTCGACAGGACAAGGTTGCGAGACGCTGTGCGGACAGAACCGCTATCTGCGCCGATGTGCTATAATCATGCCGCTGCCGCGAGAGCAGCCCACATCGATGCACAGAGGAGTGACTCATGTCTGAACCGATCCGCGTACTGCACTACGGCCTCGGTCCCATCGGCCTGCGCATCGCGCGACTGGTGGCCACAAGGCCGCACCTGGTTGCGGTTGGGGCTGTGGACATTGACCCAGCCAAGACAGGCCAAGACCTGGGCGATTTGGCGGAGCTCGAAGGCAGCCTGGGGGTGCCAGTCCGCCCTAGCTTGGCCACAGCGCTAGAGGGGCAGAGGCCGGACATCGTACTGCACGCCACCGGGTCGCGCTTGGCCGGGGTCTTGCCTCAGTTCCTCGAGCTGGCTGAGACAGGCCTGCCCGTCGTCTCTACCTGCGAGGAGTTGTCGTACCCGTGGTTGCACCACCCGCATGAGGCGCAGCAGATCGCGAACGCCGCCAAGCGCAGTGGTGTCGCCATCCTGAGCACGGGCATCAACCCCGGGTTCATGATGGATGCGCTGGCAGTGATCCTCTCAGGGGTGTGCCCTTCGGTGAGCGCCGTGCGCGTCCGCCGGGTGGTGGATCTTTCGGTGCGTAGGAAGCAGCTGCAACAGAAAGTAGGAGTCAACCTGACCTCAGCGCAGTTTGCCTCGCTAAAGGCCGAGGGGAGGCTAGGCCACGTCGGCCTGCCGGAGTCCGTGGCCATGATCGCTGCCGGGCTGGGCTGGGCACTGGAGCGCGTGGAACAGACGCTGGAGCCGGTGATCGCCCCTCGCGCGCTGGACAGCGCCCTGGGCCAAGTGGCAGCCGGGAAGGTGCAGGGCCAGCACCAGATGGCGCGTGGCTTTGTAGCCGGGCAGGAGCGCATCACACTGGAACTCAAGATGGCGCTGGAAGCTCCCGATGGCGGCGACTTTGTGCAACTGGACGGCCCCGAGCCTGTACACTCCGCCGTCCACGGGGTGCAGGGCGATGTCGCCACGGCGGCCATCGTAGTCAATGCGATCCCAAACGTCCTGGCGGCTGTGCCCGGGTTGCTCACCATGCTGGACATGCCGCCTCTCCGCAGCGCCGGGGCTTGACGGCGGCACTGGCGGTTAGAAAAGCATACCCGTCAGCGAACATTCGTTTGACAGCTATCCACCGCTGTTGTATACTCCAAATGCCCTCAGGGGGCAATGGGCCGTTAGCTCAGCCTGGCAGAGCACCTGCCTTTTAAGCAGGGTGTCACTGGTTCGAATCCAGTACGGCCCATTCTTGCTACCGCCCAGACTGTGCGATCTGTGCATCCTGAGCGTCTTTCGGTGTGCAGCAGCACAGCGAACGCTCCCCATTCTGAAGAAGGGAACCTCACAGACAGCATGAAAACACAACCTCGGGAGTATGAGCAGCTGGCCCATCGACCCATGCGCATGAGAGGCGTACCTACTACGCTTGCGGTGTTGAGCTTGGTGCTGGGCCTCTTCGCGCTGGCGGCATTGTCCCCAGCCTTGCGGATATCCGGTCGGCCCGCGGCACCTCCAGACATCTACGCTGGCTCAACAGGGGCTTCGGCCGTCAGGACGCCTGTCCTCAACAGCCTGTACCCCTACCCTGAGCAGCGCATCGGGGTGGTCGCCTTTGGCACGAGCGGGCTGGACATCGCCAGTCTGCAAGCTGGGTTGCTCAAGCTAGAGCAGCGAGGACCCAGCGCCAGGGAGCGAGACCTGGGATTCGACTCTGTTACCGTCCTGCTAGTGGGAAGGGGGTGGTGCGTCCCGACTGACCCGGTCGACTGGCA
>JBFEPU010000263.1:0-4011 GCA_041549915.1 Anaerolineae bacterium
ACACCTGCGTCTGCGGCGTAGGTGCAGACGAGGGTCTCGCGTTGCTCCAGCGGTGAGATTCCCTTCGGCCTGGCTCAGGGCAGGCTTCGCTTCGCTCAGAATGACATAAACGAACAATTCCTGGAATCTTGCTGCTGCCCCAGACACCGCTACCCTCCCACGATTGCCGGCGAAAAAGACAAACATCACAAACATCGCGTCCCCCCATGCACAGCCCGATGCTGCCAACAACCGCACGGACAGCCTGCGATGCGATCGTTGTCCCGGGCCTATGCTTCGTCCTTCAGGTAGCAGATTTGACAAATCCTCTGGTTTGCCTATACTATTCAAAAAGCTGAATATAGCGAGATGAAGAACAAAGCGTACGGTTACAAACAACAAGCTGAGCTGCTAAAGGCCATGGCTCATCCGACGCGGCTGCGAATCCTGGAGATTCTGTCGCACAGAGGGGAGTGCTGTGTCTGCCACCTGACCGCCGTAGTCAGGCAGCGCCAGCCCTACGTATCGCAACACCTGATGGTGCTCCGTGCCCAGGGCCTGGTGACAGATCGCAAGGACGGCGTCATGGTCTACTATCGGCTGGCAGATGAGCGCGTCACCAAGCTCCTCTCGCTGGCAAGCGAGCTCTTGGGTGCCTCGGGTGAGCAAGTGCCAATCGCGGCCATCCCGGAGTCGCCCGTGGAGGGCTGTCCCTGTCCGGTCTGCGCAGCGCTGCCAGCTTAGCGAGATCCCGTGGCAAGGGTCCGCGTGGGGGCGGTGTGTCCCTGGTTGGCCCTGTCACTTCTTTTTGCGATTCTCATATTCAGAGATTCGAATATAATGAACTTGTTGGCAAGGAGGGTTGGACATCGTGAGCACATTAACCTACGTCATCCAGCTGGTGCAGGGTGGGCTGGGCAATCTGGCCGCCTATCTGGCTGCCCATGTATTGCTCTGTCTGCTGCCAGCCTTCTTCATCGCTGGGGCGCTGAGTGCCCTCATACCTAGGGAAGCCGTCACACGTTACCTGGGGCGCGATGCTCCGAAACTCATCTCTTACCCTGCGGCCGCGCTGGGTGGCTTTGTGTTGGCGGTTTGCTCCTGCACCATCATGCCTCTGTTCGCTGGCATCTACAAGAAGGGAGCGGGTTTGGGGCCTGCCATCACCTTTTTGTTCGTCGGGCCTGCGATCAACATCCTGGCTTTGACCTACACCGGGGTGGCAATCGGTATGGACATTGCACTGGCGCGCATCATACTCTCGGTGCTGTTCGGCATTGGAATCGGTCTCATCATGGCGTTGACCTTCAGCAGAGATGATGCTTCGCATGCGGAGGAGACCACCGGTGCCTTCGCTGGTACTGCCTCGGTGAGCACGGGCACCAAGGTTTTCTTGTTGCTGCTCATCGCTCTGCTTATCGCCGGCACGCTACAGGTGAGCGTCCTGACCAATGACTATGCGCGGGTCATGCTGCCCGTCGCAGGCTTCGACCGCCTGCAAGAAGCGCTAGATCAGCTGGTGCCATTCGACCCCAGCCAGGGCGAGGAAGGCGTCAGTGTGCAGGGGGCGATCCTTATCGGCCTGCTGGCAGTGATCGGCATCAGCGCCTGGTTCGGTCTCAACAGGGTGGATGAAGGCTACAATCGCTGGACGGCGATCTCACTGAGCTTGATCGCCCTCACGCTTTTCATCGCCTCATTAAGAGTGACGCCCTCTGCCACCGCCCTCGAATTACGGCTCACGGGCAAATCGTTGGCCGTTGCGGCTGCGATGCTGGGACTGCTGTACGTAGCCGTAAAGTACCTGGACGACTACCAGACGCAGGAGTGGCTGTGGGAGAGCTGGCGTTTCGTCAAACAGATCTTCCCGCTGCTGATCGTGGGCGTCTTTGCCGTCGGTGTGATCCGAGGGTGGATCAATCCTCTTTGGATCCAGACGCTGGCTGGCAGCAACACCGTCCTGGCCAACCTGGTGGGTGTCGCGTTCGGGGTGTTTATGTACTTCCCCACCTTGGTCGAAGTGCCCATCGCTAAAATGTTCCTGAGCCTGGGCATGCATCGCGGACCCTTGCTGGCCTATCTCATCTCCGATCCGGAGCTGAGCCTGCAGAGCATCCTGATTACTTCCAGTATCATCGGCAGGACCAAGGCCTGGGTCTATGTGGCCTGGGTGGCTGTCTTCAGCACCCTCGCTGGGTGGCTTTATGGTGCCTGGGTCGATGGGATGAGCGTATGGATGACCGCCGCCCTGCTGCTGGCAGGGTTTGGAGGGTTGCTCACCATACTCCGCTGGGTCAGCAAGCGCCAGCGGGCGAGCGCGTCGGCGGAAACAGCCGAGTCCAAGCGGGCTGAGGCTGTCTAGCTTTGCTGCGGCGGCTGGGCGCCGCAAATAACAGTTGAGGAGGTCAACGTTACATGGAAATCAAGGTACTGGGCATCGGCTGCCCAAAGTGCAAGCGACTGGAGCAGATAGCTCGCGAAGCGGCCAGTGAAGCAGGAGTTGAGGCCACGTTCACCAAAGTCACGCAGATCAAGGACATCATGGCCTACCCGATCACTGGCACGCCCGCGTTGGTGATCGGCGAACGGGTCGTGTCCTCCGGGCGCATCCCGCAGAAGCAAGAGGTGATCACCTGGCTCACGGAGGCAATGACAGTGTCGTGACCGTCTTGGTCAGGCCACTCAACTGGTGCACATTCCAGCTGGGCTGGGCAGTACACGGCCAGGCAGCTCCGCGCCGTCCGTGACCGGCGCTGCGCGGAGGTGGAGTTATCATCCGTGGAGGAGAAAGCCGTGAAGCATCGTGCCAAGCTGACTTCCGGTTGGCTCATACAATTCATCCGTGAACATGGCGGGGCAATGACTGTAACCCGCGAGACCGTGGTGGATTGATGAACGGTCTACAAGGGCCCGTCCGGTCGGATGGGAGAGCCTGACAGCCTGGAAGGTTTCATCCACCTGCGGGCGGACGATCTGAGCGTCTATGTCTCGCAGGGAATCTGGGACGAGCTCAAGCCCGGTCAGTCCAAGCTTCTCGTTGCGGTGTCTGGCTACGGACGCTTCTGGCTGTATCTCGAACCAGAGCCCGACGAGGACAGGGAGTAGACCCAGGGTTGCCCTGTCTTCGGGATCAAGGCGGTGAGGGCTGTAGAGCCTTTGCCCGTCCGGATGCCGACATCTCTGTCACGCTGCCCCATCTGTAGTCCAGGCCCGGGGGGCAATCTACGATCATCAAATGGGAGGCTGCCGACTGTGACAAACGACGTACCACTCAGCCACCGGCAAATCATCGTCGGAGGCTTGCCCGCTGGGCTTGCAGGCCTTGATGAGATGTTTGAGGCATTGTACCAAGCAGGGCAGGTTCCCAAAGAGGATCTGGGGCCCGAACTGGTCGCTCGCACAAAGCGTTACAACTATATTCCCAGTTCGGCGGAACACGACTTTGCCACTGCGCTGCTGCGCGAGTATGACGCGTTCTGCAAACAGAAAGAGTCCGGGCAGGTAACGAAACGCAAGCCTCAGACTTGGCGAGGTATTCCGCGAGAACAGGTGCCCTGGTTTCCCACGCTGGATGAAAGGTTCTGTGATGGTTGCGACAAGTGCCTGGAGTTCTGCGGTTCCGGGGTGTATGCAAAGCAAGAGGATGGTCTGGTCCGCGTGGTGCAACCGCTGAACTGCGTGGTTGGGTGCGATGCCTGCGCGCGCTTGTGCGCACACAAGGCGATCACGTTCCCGCCTCGCAACATACTGCAAACACTCGCTCGATAGACTTGCGCCGGCAGTGTGCGCCATGGGCGTCAGAGCTGACCATGGCGCAACAGGGTGGATTGATGCAGGGTGCGAAATGAAGCGATGACGCGGATCAATGTCCTCCAGTGACTTGCGGGATCTCCAAGGCAGCGACCTGAGACGGCTGGCGGCATGCCTCTTGGCTGGAGTTGCGCGATTCCTTGACTGGTACGCTCCGCATCATCTGAAAAGTCCACCGCGCAGAAGAGGAGGTGGCACTATGTCAGAGCAGGGACCGCTGGC
>JBFEPU010000264.1:0-4011 GCA_041549915.1 Anaerolineae bacterium
CACCTTGCCGTCGCTACCTATCTGGATGCGCGGATGCTCGTCGGTGTCGACCATCATGGCAGGCCCTTTCCGCTGTGGCACAGTTACCGGCACAATCTCGTCCTTGAAGCGTCCACTCTCGATGGCCGCTGCCGAGCGGCGCTGGCTCTCCAGGGCAAAGGCATCCTGTTCCTCGCGGCTGATCCCGGTCTCCTCAAAGATGTTCTCCGCTGTTTCGCCCATGCCCTCCAGCGGGATGATCTGCTCCATCTTGGGGTTTGGATAGCGCCAGCCAATCGTCGTGTCGTACATCGTGACGTTGCCCCAGGGGAAAGCGCGGTCTGTCTTGGGGACCGACCACGGTGCCCGGCTCATGCTTTCCACCCCGCCGGCCACAAAGATGTCCCCCTCGCCACACTTGATCGCGCGGGCAGCCTGGTTGATGGCATCCAATCCCGAGGCGCAGAGCCGGTTGATGGTGGTCCCGGCCACTTGAAAGGGCAAGCCGGCCAGCAGCAGCGCCATGCGGGCCACGTTTCGGTTGTCCTCACCAGCCTGGTTGGTGCAACCCAGGTAGACGTCTTCGACAAGATCCGGCTGGATGCCTGCCCGCGCGACAACTTCCCCGATCACGAGCGCGGCCAGATCATCTGGGCGTACTGTCGCCAGCGCTCCACCGTGTCGGGCAACAGGGGTACGCACCCCTGCAACGATAACCGCCTCTCGCATCTTGCCTCCTTCTATGGGGCCCTTGGTGGAGCCTTGGCCAGCACCGAGTCCACAAACCACTCTGCCTTCTCGATCAGCAGGCTGTGATACTGTTGGAACAGCTGAGCTGCCCTCTCGCCCAGCCAATCGCCCGGCAGCAGCTCGGGCGGCAGATTGGGGTCCACGTAGGGAGAGGAGCGGTACTCATGGATCAGCATGAAACGCTGCACAAAGCAGTCCTGCGGCTCTAAGCTGTTGCCAGCCATCAATCGGGCCTGGCATTCTTCGGACGGGGGATCGTAGCGGGCGATGAACGCGGCATAGTAATCGTTGAGCCGTTCCAGATCCCAGCAGCGCGCTACGATCTCGTCGTCACTGGCAAATGCCAGGTGTTCGGCAGTAAACAACTCTACGTAGGGGCGCACACCCAGTGCGTCCACGGCTTGTTCCACTTCGGTTGTCAAATCCCGGGGGGAGATCCACGTCGCCTGGTTCAACGCGCCAAAGCCGAGCCAGACCAACCGCCTGCGCAGCCTGCGCCGCAAGTGACGTTTGGACTCGGGAATAGAATAGCTGACCAGATGCCAGCGCCCGTCCCAGGGGTCATGTCGTGGCTGGAAGATACGTTGCGCGCCTTCCTCCAGCAGTTGCAGGCACTTAGGGGTCAGGGAGTAGAAGCTGTAGCGACTGGTCCTGTGGCTCTCCAGCCAGCCTTTGCGGGACATGCGCGAGAGGGTAGAACGAACAGCCTGCTCCGACAGGCCCAAGAGACCCAGCAGTTCGATCAGACTGCCGGTCCAGGCTTCTCCACCACGGTGACGGATATAGTCCCCGTACAGTGTGAAAATCATGTCCTGCGAGTGAGACATGCCCCCTCTTCTGCGCAGGCAGAAATCCTGTCCCTACCCAGAGCCAGGCGCCGCGCTGCGCTGGCTGCGAGACCGCGGCTGGATCTCGTGCAATGCACTGCACCTGAAAGCAGTTTGATCGCGGCACATATGTCACAAATCGGACGTGCCGAACGAATACTAGCATATATCGCCCCCAGCGTCAAATGCAAGAGGCCATTCCATGTTCTGCGCCCAAAGTGCACCCGACCCTGGTTGGGGGTCATGGTCGATTTCGCAGACGATTGAGGCAGCCGGTGGAATTGGGGCGCACTCAATCGCCCCGTGCAGTTGCCGTGAGACCCGATGATCGTTTGCGGAGCATGGGGGTTGTTGCGATGAACCGTTCGCTGCGCGGTATGAGGTGCAGTCGAGGTGAGTGCGGTGAGGGTTCTATCGGCAGTGAGCGATCTTTGCAGCACCCCACAGCAGGCGGGCGCTGACGCAGATGTCGAGGGTCTGTGAGCGCAGCGGTAACTTCCAAACGCGCCCTCTGGCCAGTAGAGTACCCCGCACCAGCCCGTGCGCCACACGAGAGCGTAGTTGCTTTGTCAGGTGGACGGCGGGGCGATGGGGATTCTCAAGGTGAAGCTCGACCCTTGATCGTGGCTCTCCGCTTGGATCTGCCCGCCATGCTGTTCGATGATGGCTTTGACGATGGCCAACCCCAGGCCGCTGCCCGGATAGGACGCGGCATTGCGACCGCGATGAAAACGCTGGAACAGATGCGGCAGGTCTTCGTCGGGGATGCCGATGCCTGTGTCCTCGACCCAAGACACGGCCATTGCACCCTCCTGGCGGACTCCGAAGCGGATGCTGCCGCCCTGCGGAGTGAATTTCACAGCGTTGCCCAGCAAGTTGGACAGCGCGCTGCGCAGCTGTCCAACATCTCCTTGGACAATGACCGGTGTCTTGGGCAGCGACAAGTCGAATTCCACGCCGGCCTGCTCGGCCCGTGAGGCGTACAGCTCGCCTACTTCTTCAGCCAGCCGCACAAGATCCACCGCAGCACGGCTTTGCTCTTGAGATCCTGATTCGATGCGCGATAGATCCAGCAGCCCCGCCGTGAGTGCCTCCAGGCGCTCCACCTGGGCCTGGGCCTCAACCAGGTCTTCGTCGTTCCCCTCCAGGACGTCCCGGCGAGCTAGCTCCAGGTTGGTGCGCAGCGCCGTCAGCGGCGTGTGGATCTCGTGGGCCGCATCGGAGGCGAAGCGCTGTAGGGTGATGATGATCTCCTGCACCCGATCGGCCATCTGGTTGTAAGAGCGGGCAAGCGTGCCGATTTCATCTGTGCGGGCGACATCGGCGCGGGCAGCAAGGTCCCCGTCAGCCATCGACGTGGTGACCTCTGTGAGGGCAAGCAGCGGAGATGCGATCCGCCGGCTGATGAGCCAACCAGCTGCTGCTGCCAGAGCCACGGCCACGCCGCTGGCGATTCCCCAGCCCCAGGCCACGTCAGCCACAATCTCACGAGCGTAGGCGGGGCCCTGCGACAGCTCGACAAAGCCCAGCAGCTGTTCCTCGCTGCCCAAGAGGGGCAGTCGTACCACCTGACTGGAGTACGTGGCGCCGGAGGCGGCTTCAGGTCTGGGCATGGCTATTCGCAGGTACTCAGCCAGGTCCAGGAATCGATCCCGCTCTCGTGGCACCGAAGTTGGGCCGGGCAGCGCCGGCGTGGCGGTGCTCGAGGCTGGGGTGGTTGGACCGCGGCCGGCGGGCGACGGCAGCCGGATTTCGACCTGGCCCCGTTCTCCGCGCGGCAGGAATAGCAGGAGTTCGCGACGTGTGGCAAAGGGGAACGAGAGCCTGCCCGGCAGCCTGGAGGTGGCGACCAACTGGCCCTCGCTATTCAGCATCTTCACGAGAGTCTGGGACAGGAGCGAGAATTGGTCGAGCTGGGCCTGCATAGCCCCCAGGGGTGGGTCTTCCTCCAACACCTGGGCCAGGCCGAAAGCGATGGCTTGTGCGTTGCTCCTCAAATAGTCCCGCTCTACGCGCAGGTAATAGCTGCGCAGGGTGAGCAGCAGCACGGCCCCCAAAGCCAGCGCGGCTAGCAGGGCAATGACTGCGTAGCTCAACGGCAGTCTCCGCCGAATAGAGTCCAGCATGGCAAATCTCCTGTGGATGTCTGCTCTTTCGCAGTTTAGACGCATCCGCTGTGCTGTCAAGTTGCAGGGTCGGAACAATCGGATCACGGTCCAAGAGCAGCGTAGCCGCTCACTCGTGGACGACAAGCGTCCCCTGTGCCCGTCGATCTTAGCATCACCAAGCCGCCACCAGCGGGCTCGGCTTCGATGCTGTTCTCAGAACGGCACCAGGTGTCGGTGTGCTGGCGGTTTGGCCGGCTCCTGGCGGACTAGATCCGCCAGGAGCGTCACCACTGTTCTGTGCTCCTCACCTGCTCACTACAGGAGGACGGCTGTAGATCAGCGTGCTG
>JBFEPU010000265.1:0-4010 GCA_041549915.1 Anaerolineae bacterium
CGGTGCTGTCGCCGATGTCTGGATTGGCGTCCGCGGCGCCAAAGCCCGGCAGATAGAGGCCTTCGACCACTCCCGCCGGAGCGACAAACCAGCGGTCGGGCAAGGAGGCCATACGGATGCCAAAGTCCGTTCCGTTTCGGGCCATCACCGTCAGAATGCTCGAGCCCGTGACTCCCTCAGCTGGCTCCAGCATCGCCTTCCCTGCCGCCATGGAGAGGTTCAAGAAAAAGTGATCGTTGCGTTCGATGAACTCGAACACTTGCGCGGCTCGCTCCCGGTCTTTACACGTGCGCATGATCGACGGTGTCACTGCGCGCAGGAAGAGCGAGGTGCCAGCGCGGTTGCGGTTGTGGCACTCGTCGCCCATATGCAGTGCCTGGCTGATAAGCGCCCGGAGATCAATCCCACCCTCGATTGCCTGGATGGCTGCCTTGACGGTGGGATAGAGCTCTGTTTCCATCCAGCGCAGCCGTTGGTAGACGTCAGGTCCGTAGGCGCCGTAGCGAAGAACCCGGCCCAAGCCTTCGTTCTGAGTTGCGTAGGCGATGTTGCCGAAAGCCTCATTCTCTACGATGAACACTGGCATCGACGGCGAGACGATACCAGCCATTGGCCCCACGGCATGGTAGTGGTGGCAGGGGGCGAGCTCGATCTCGCCGCCAGCAGCGAGTCGTGCTGCCTCGCTTTCGTCCTGCGCTACCCCTTCATACACCAAGGCCCCCATCACGGCACCACGCTGCGGGCCACACATCCGCTCCCAGGTGATCGGCGGACCAGCATGGAGGATGAGACGCTCATGGTAACCGGGTATGACATCGCGTGCGATGCCCATCCCGACCAACATCGGGCGGCCCTGCATGATGCGGTTCACAGCCTGGGCATTGGCTGTGTCGATGTCGGCCCCCGTGCGCGTGAACTGCAACTTGGGCACCAGCGGAGGCCGCCAGTCCACGTCCACCACGGGCACGCCCTGTGCCTGCATACTGTCGGCGAATGAGCGCAGCCCGACGTTGATGACATCCAGCCGTGCTTCAAAGAGCGAGCCGATCTTCTTCTCTCCCACACTTGGCCTCTCGAATCTAACGCACGGTCTGCGGAAACTGCACGGGATTAGGTTTGGCCCACCCTCGCTATGCGCCGCATCCTGCTATGCCCTCGGCAAGGCCGCGTTCTGCGCGCTCTCGCCGGTGAGAACAGCCCCTAAGGGGCGACGATGAACCCGGCCAGGCGCGCTGCTGCAGCATTGCAGCTGCAGACAATGGCCGCAGCGTCTTCCAGTGCTGTCACCTGCCGTTCCAGCCCTTGGGGATCCTCTCTTGTCCCGGTTACGGAGGCGATGACGAGTAACTCTCGCCCTTGCTGCTCGGCAAGTTCTCGGGCTTGCCCAATGGCGGGGCCCAGTTCGCCAGCTGGGTCAGGGTGAGCCCCATATCCCAACACGACGTCAAGCACAATGACTCCGACCTCTGGATCCGCTGCCTCCTGCATCATGCGACGGATACGCAGATCATTGTCGATCATCGGATGGGGGCGGCCAACGGTGAACTCCTCTTCTCCCAAATCCAGCGCGCAGTTGGCCGCGCATTTGCTCGTGTCTTTCAGCTGCCACTGCGCGTCGAAAGCCACATTGGAGAATACTCCTCCAATCATGTCCTCCCACAGGACAAGGGCTTCGGCTGCCAGCGTCCCGCCACTGAATAAGCCACGCAGGTACCTTTGCCCAGGCTGCAGTTGGCTCTTGAGTTCAACAGCCCGTGCCAGCAGCGCTGCGCTTTCTGTTTCCATTTCTTCGTGGGCGGTGGGGCCTCCGTATTCTTCCACCTCTCCCGCAGCAAGATACGCCGCCTCCTGCAGCGTGCGGGCGGGAATGGCGCCCGATGCGAGGATACGAGCGGGCTCCCCACCCAGAAAGCACACCACTGTTGGTTTGTTGCTTGTCTTGACCTGAGCGAGCACCCGGTCGGCAATCATCGGCGAGGGAGGCTTGGAGACTACCAGGAGCACTTCTGCTTGCGGGTCGTCCTGCAGGGCCGCAAGGCCTTCCAACATCATGATGCCGCCGACCTCTTCCTTCAGATCCCGCCCACCAGTGCCGAGTGCCTGATGGGTCCCAACACCCAGTCTGGCCAGGACAGTTGTGACCTCTTGCAGGCCAGTCCCCGCCGCTGCCACAATGCCAACCGGCCCGCGGGGGATGACATTGGCAAAGCCCAGGGCCACGCCATTGATGATGGCTGTCCCGCAGCCGGGCCCCATCATCAGCAGGCCGTGCTCCATGGCGTATTCCTTCAAAGCAATCTCATCGTGGATGGGCACGTTGTCGCTGAACAGAAGGACATGCAGCCCGTTCTTCAGCGCTTCCCAAGCCTCTGCAGCTGCGTACTGCCCGGCCACAGAGATGATGGCCAGATTGCTCTGTGGTGTGCCGCGTACCGCTCCGCGGATGGTCCGTGGTTGCATCCCGGAGCGCGTTGCCCACGCCTTTCGACTCTGCGCCAGATGCGCATCCGCGAACTCCAGCGCACGCTCAGCCGCTTCGACAGACTCCGCCTGGACGACAATGACCAAGTCATGGACTGTGGCAGCCTCGATGGACGGAAGGAGCAAACCTGCTTCACGCAGAATGCCCTTGTTGGCCTCCGTTGCCATGACCACGGCTGCGTCTTGTACAGTGGGGAGATGGCTGACCTTCTCGGCCACCGCCATCAAGGTCACCGAGTCATGGTAGGCTCCCGGCTTGATCAAGCATCTGGTGGCCAATATGCGCTCCTTGCATAAATGCAGACACCGACCACGGCTGTGCCAGTGATCGGTGTTCAGCTTGCGATGCGGCGGGCGGACGACGTGCGTCCCTCGGCGTTGCTCCCAAGCGGCTTTGCCATGGGCTCCTCTCTGGTCGCTCAACTGTGCCCCAAGATGGGGGTAATCATACGCGGCAGTCCTGATGATGTCAAATCGGGGGACCTGCAGTCAACAACGTAGCCGCAGCGATGGGAACAAGGAGCAGCCGGTCACGACCCAGTGAACGAGGCAGTCTCTGCAGCCCAGGACGTTTAGATGCCAATGCACAGTGTGCAGATCTACGGGCCGCGACTCGGACCGCCGTGCTGTCCGTTCCGCTCCACGGCTTGGCGAACAAAAGCCTCGAAGACATCGGGACGAATGTTCTCCAGCGAGGTGATTCTGACGTGGCCCGTCTCTTGCCCCCACTCCGCAGCCGCGCATCACACGTGCGCTGAAAGCGAACGGTCCCGCGTCCTGCGGCTCGGGGGCTGTGTCACCTATTGCTGGACCAGCGCGTTGCCCTGAAGTTTGTATTCCTGAGAGGCTTCTTGAGTAGGGCAGCACATCGGATCATTGGGGCCGTGGGTCACCAGGTTGACGGTGACTTTGCCTGACTCGATGGTAAGCGAGTTGATCCGTGCCCTATCGCCCAGCTGCGCGCTGGCCACATGCTTGGGCGTGCCCTGCTCGTTGACCACTGCTTCCAGGCTGATGAAGGTGCCGCTTCCGCCGGCAGATGTTGCCAGCACCACAGCGGCATCGTCCACACCGTCGCCGTTCAGGTCGCCAAAGGCGTACATCTCAGGGTAGACTACGATGACCAGCTTGGACGCCGCGCCGGGCACGATCTCCTCTTCGTACTGGCCGTCCTTCAGCTCCGCCACCCCATCTGCGGGCCATTCTGAGTGGTAGTCAGCATCCATCAGAGCCTCTACTGTGAGAGGAGGTGGGGGCGGCTTCTGGCTGCACGCGGCAAGTGAAATCAGCAGCAAAACCAGCAATGAACGGCAAACCGTTCTTGAGACATTCATGTGATATCCTCCTCGAAAGGTGGCTATTGTGCACAGAATTCACAAAGCAGGGGCTGGCGATCGAATCGGTGACATGCGCCCTTCAGGCGGGCACCAGACGTCGTAGCAAGATGCCATGTCGGCCGCCACTCAATGATAGCATGACTGGCCGGAACGGACAAAGCAACGCCCCGCAGTCTCTGTGTCGCGGGGCAC
>JBFEPU010000266.1:0-4000 GCA_041549915.1 Anaerolineae bacterium
CGAGAACTCACCAGCCATCACATTGCCCTGTCCGAGGCCAATCACCTGTTCAACCAATAGCGCCTCGTCTAGACCCACAAGGATCTCGTTCAGGGTCTGGCTACCCGGTGTGACAAGCCAGGTCGAAGGGGCAACATCAGGTGGCCGCTGGAACCCGCCACCAAAGAGCCCAGACTTGAACCCATTACCGGTGGGCTGGGCCCCTGCCAGCCCCGCCGTCTTCAGGTCATAGAGGAAGTGACGCACCACACCGCCTTCGATCAGGTGCTTCTGAGTTGTTGGCACTCCCTCATCATCAAATGGCGCTGAGCGCGGTGCATGGTTGAGCCGTCCGTCATCGACCAAGATGAGACGCCGGTCAAAAGCCTGCTGTCCAAGCTCCTTCGCCAACGGCGACGCACCGAGGAATGCCTGCCGCCCGTTCAGGCCGGAGAGAAGCGGCAGCAGCGGCACAGCTGCCCCCATCCGCTGAAACACCACCGGCATCGTTTTCGACTCCACTCTCGCTGCTCTCTCTGACCACTGTAAGCGCCGAATGATGTCCTTGGCCAGCACCAGCCCGTCGACGTCCTTCGCGCGATGCGATGAGGCTGAGTCGTAAATGATTAGGATGTCGCCCTCACGCGTTCGTGTGATCTCGATAGAGATGGCCAATCCGGTGCGTGGATACTCCTTCCCCAAGCCGCTCGTATTCAGCAATCGAACGCGCTGGACGCTCTTGTGGATGGATACCTCGGTCTGCAACTGATCATCGTACGCTCTGATCTCTGCTACGATTTGCTCTCCCAACGAGATGAGCTTTTCCTCATCTAGCCGTTCGATCTGGGGGTCAAAGCAAGCCACATCTGCGGCTGGCTGCTCCTTTGGGAACTGGAAGGGGGCGGCATCACCGAACTCCGCTGACTCGACAGCATTCCTCAGGAGCGTCACTTCATCCGCCAAGTCAGTGGTCGTAGAGAAACCGAGGCGACCATCCTTGATCAGACGCAACGCGCGCCCCGCGGTCTCCACCGATCGCAGCGACTCCAGCTCACCAAAGGCAAAGCGCACAGGCAGTTCCAGGCTGTGCAGTTCGTACACCTCTGCACCATCCACCTGTCCGGCCACCGTCTCCAATAGGTCAGCTGCATGGATTTGGCTTGTCATTGCGCTCTCCCTCCCACCGTCAGGTTTTGGATGCGTACATGGGGACTGCCCAGTGTGACCGGCAGTGGTGACTGTTCGCTCTTTCCGCAGCCTCCGGCACCGCCGTAGATCTGCAGGTCGTTTCCGATGAGATCGATGTTCTTTAGCGTCTCGAAGATGTTGCCCGTCAACACCACCTCACGCACCATGTCGCCAATCGTGCCGTCTACGATCTCGTACGCATAGCCTGCGCTGAAGGTGAACTGCTCCAGTTCGGTCTGGCCTCCAAAGGCTGCGCAGGCATAGATGCCATTTTGAACCCCTTGCAGCATCTGTTCGAAGGAGGCATTCCCGCGATCAATGTACGTGTTGCGCATGCGCACAATCGGCGGGAAGCGATACGAGATGGCGCGCGCGTTGCCCGTGGGCGTCGCGCCCATAAGGGCCGCCGTTTCGCGGTTGTGCATAAAGCCCTGCAGGATGCCGTCCCGGATCAGGTGGATCCTGTGCCGCGGCGTACCCTCATCGTCGTATTTGGAATTGCCCCTCAGCCCTGGGATGTAGCCGTCCTCAAGGACATTTAGTTCTCTGACACCAAACTTGCGTCCCGGCTGCAGGATTTCTTGCAGGCGCGCGTTCTTGAAGACGAAATCGGCCTCGCACAGGTGCCCGAATGCCTCGTGGATGAACACGCCAGCTAGCAGCGGATCCAAAACAACGGTATAGGAGCCGCCTCTCGCCGGCTTGGCGGCGAGCAGGTCAACGGCACGACAGGCGGCTGCCTCCGCCTTGTGCTCCTGCCCTTCCACAGCTTCAAAGCCGGCTGCCTCGCCACACTGCTCAAAGGCCGTCTGGAGATTCGCCTCGCCCTCCCGAGCAGTAGCCGCCAACATCAAAGTAACATCCGGCCTCTCCTCAACAATGAACGTCCCACCAGAGTTGGCGAAGGTGATCTCCTGGAAAGAGTCGGTGTAGCGGGCATTGGTGGTCACGATGCTGTCGCTGTAGGTTCGCAATATGTCGTTGTAGCTCTTCAAGAGCTCCTGCTTCTCGTGGAGCGCGACGGTGCGGGGGTCCTTCTGCAGCGAAACGCGCACCTCATCCTGTACAGGAGCAACCGGCGCCAGCTCCACTGTCTCTGGCAGCTTGGTGCTCACGATCTGAGCAATTCGATGAGCATCCTCTACTTTGCGCTCGAGATCGTCGATTGAGTTAAAAACTGCGATGCCCCATCCACCACCAACCAGACAGCGTGCGATACCCCCCACCTCCGATGAAGCCGCCGCGTTGTGCAAATGCTCGCGTTGATAGACGACCTCCGTGCGCCAGTGACGCTCGACCCGAATGTCGGTATAGTCCGCAGCGCTGTGCTCCAAAGCCTGCAAGATTCGATCACGCATAGTTCTTTGCCTCCACCGTTCTGTGTCGAAGATCCGGGATGCATCTCATTGGAGATGAGACCTGTAACCGCATGGGAGGATCGGGACCCGCCTGGTGACGCATTGGCGAGGGCGGTCCTCACAACGCGTTCAAGGCCCGTTCCATCTTTTGTAACGCGTCCGCGAGCGTAGATCTCGCACAGCCAAAGTTGAGCCGCACAAACCCCTCACCGCCGTTGCCATAGTCCGGCCCGTCGTTTACTGCAACTTTGGCCTTTTGCAGAAAGAACTCGTGCAGGTTGCCGGGGATACCAGCGTCACGGCAATCCAGCCAGGCAAGATAGGTCCCCTCAGGAAGGGACATGGAGATTCCAGGCAACCGCTCCTGCACAAAGTCAAACGTAAAGTCACGGTTGGATTGCAGGTAGCCCATCAGCTGATCGAGCCAGTCCTGGCCGTTGCGATATGCGGCCAGAGCGGCGGTGCAGCTCAAGATGTCGGGCTCTCCTACCACGCCCCTCCTCGCCGCACACAGCTTCTCCCGCAGTTCTCCGTTCGGGACCACAGCCACCGCAAAGTGCAGTCCAGCAATATTAAACGTCTTGCTTGGCGCCAGCAGGGTGATTGTCTGGTCGGCAACCTCAGCAGAAAGCGAGCCAATCGGGATGTGATGATGGCCCCGATAGACGAAATCGCAGTGGATCTCATCCGAGCAAATCACGACCTTGTGCCGCAGGCAGATTTCAGCCATGCGCTCCAGCTCTCGCTGGGTGAACACACGGCCCACCGGGTTGTGTGGGTTGCACAAGATAAAGACGCGCGTCTTCCTGGTAATGGTCTCCTCAAAGAGATCAAAGTCGATCAAATGGCGACCATCCGAATCCGGCATCAGCCGCATCTCGTCGCGAGAGCAGCCGGCGTTGGCCGGGGCGCTCAGGATTGGCGGATACGCTGGCGTCTGCACCAGCACTCCGTCGCCAGGCGAGCTGAGCGCCTGACACGCCAAGTTGAAGCCGGGCACGACACCTGGCAGAAAGACGAGCTCCTCCGCCTTCACGTTCCAGCCGTACAGCCGTTCCAGACGCTCCATTACGACCTCGCGGAGCTCAGGAAGCTCGACGCCATAACCGAAAACGCCGTGTTCAACCCTTTCGTGCAGTGCGCGGATCACGGCGTCTGGCGAACGAAAGTCCATATCCGCTACCCACAGGGGCAACGCATCCTGGGGATAGTAGCACCATTTCACGCTATCCGTGCCGCAGCGGTCAATGATCTGGTCAAAGTTGCAGGACATCTCCACGGTCTCCTCGGATCGAGTGGCTCTCAAAGGCCGGGCAAATTCTACGGGAAGAAGGGGCAAGAGGCAAGACCACGATCGCCAGTGACCAGGCACCTGGGGCGTGTCACAAATCATCCTCTTTCAACTCTGGCGCCAGCGCGGGCAGCCCACCTCACGGCGGCAACTCTACCACAGTCAAGACGGACGGCCGGAACCA
>JBFEPU010000267.1:0-4000 GCA_041549915.1 Anaerolineae bacterium
CAGGCCCTCCTGAGCGCGTTGGTCACCAGGCGGCTGGAGTGGCAGCGGATACGCTTGCTGCCGCCGGAGTACAGCTACCCCCTGCACCTTCATCAGGAGGTGCCGGCAGCGCGCCGCGCGCAATCGCTCGGCGACCTGGTGTGCCCTGTTTACGAGGGGGGCTATCGCTATCCCGCCACGCTGCATGGGCTGCTGGTCGAGGAGCCGCTCACGTCCTGGCTGATGGCACGCGATCAAAGTAGGCGCACGGGAAATCGAGCGCCAAGGCAGTGGCCGCCTACCTGAAGGAGCTCCCCGAGGGCAGGCGAGGGGCGGCGGCCCGGCTGCGCGATCGGATCAAGGAGGCCGCACCGGAAGCCGAGGAGAGCATGAAGCACGGCATGCCCCAGGCGTTCGGTCACGACGCCGTAAACGGGTTTCACTCCTGCCGACGTGCCGTCAGGGCCTATGGATGGTCGATGGAGAACGCCCAGCCAGCTGCCGTACCGGTGGGCGTGATTTGGAACGTCTCCAACGCCTCGACCAACGTGGAGAGCAGTCGCTGCTTGCGCGGGCCCTCGTCCGCCGCGCTGTACTCGGAATGCCCCTCCTCCAACTCCGGCAGCGGTTCCGCCGAGGCGACGATGTACAGCCGTTCTTCGCCTTTCCCTTGCCCCAGGTAGAACCAGTTGGGTTCTGACGGCAGGTAGTACAACTGTCCCTGCCGCACAGGGTTCTGAGCGGGGTGATACGTTTCGTTGGGGAAGAGCTTCACCAGGACGCCAGAGGGCGTCGACTGAAAAGCATAGACGTAACCATCCTTGACAGGCTCCAGCACGAGGCGATAGTTGTCAGCAGATGTGAGCGTGACGGCCTGGTGCGGCGGGTTTTGCAGATCAACGGCCTGCACAGATGGAGAGTTCGGTTCCTGGAACTGCAGGAGAAGTTGAGCCAGGATCGCCGGCGCCTTCTTCGGTCCGCTCCGGGATGGCACTGCTGTGCTGATGACAGTGCCCCCCTTCTGTGCAGCAAACCCGGCTCGCAGTCCCACGTAGGCCGCTTCCTGGCCAGGTGGCGGCGCAGAGAGCATGAACGGGTCGTAGAACCGGACGTACAGGACGGCCAGCACCATCAGGCTGGCCACTGCGGTAGCCCAGACGATCCGGCGCGAGAGAAGGGTGGCCAGGAGGCCTGGCTTGCGCTTGGCCTCTACCATGTCGTACATCTCAACCGTGGGGCGCATTTCAGGCGCGGACAGGGTTTCGTGCTTTGCCCACGCCTCCATTGTCCTCTCAAACTTCTCGTCTCGCATCGAGCCTGCGTTCCTTCCCTACTGCTATATACGGATCAAAGCCTGGCTCTTGCAACGCCCTTCACGGAGTGGAGTGAATGCCCTTCCGTTCAAGACAGCGCTTGACTTTGTCCTGCGCGGACTGGACTCGATTTCGGGCCGTGCTGGTCGATTCGCCCAGCATCTCACCGATCTCCCGATAGACCTTGCCGCTGAGGTAGTACAACAGGATAGCCTGCTTCTCGGCTGGGTCGGTCAGTTCAGCGATACAATTGCGAACCGCTTCGATGGCGGACATGCCGATCACAGCGCTCTCTGGGTCACCCTGTTCCTGATCGACGATGCCAACTTCCTGCGCCAGTGCACCATCGTGTTCGTCCTGTGCCGCTCCTGTGGCCAGAGGTGTGAACTGGACAACCTGTGAGCGGCGGACGACGTCAATGCAGCGGTTTCGAGCGATGCGGAACACCCAGGTGCGGAAAGATGCCTTGCGGGGATCGTACGTGTCGGCTCCCCGGATCACCCGCAGGAAGACATCTTGCACCAAATCTTCAACGTCATGAGGATGGGTGCGCGTGCTGTGATAGCAGAAGGCATAGAGTCTCTTGGCATATCTTTGGTACAGCGCATCGAGGGCTCTGGCTTGCCCCTGCTGCAGTTGCTCCATCAACTGTTCATCGGTCCACATGGTGGGTGATTCTCCGTGCCCGGAGGGGCTGAATCAAGCGCGCAGATTGTAGCGCGGTTCAAGGGGGTCGGCAATCGGGGCTGCTGGTCCATGCGCGGATGTCGAAGACAGTGCCTCGGGCAGCCTTGCGGCCTTTCGCTGCGCTCAAGACGCTTCGCAGCCTTTCGCTGCGCGGTGCGGGTGGGATTTGGGCGTTTGTCACTGGGCGTTGGCAGTTGACGATTCTGCACCAGCCGTGGTATCATGGGCTGATGCACCACGACGCGAACGCTTCGCAGCCCCGCCTCACCGATGGCGGGACGGTACGCGGCCTTTCGCTGCGCTCAAGACGCTTCGTGGGCTGATCACAGGGAACCGGGGAAAGAGGGGAGGCAACGAGCATGTTGCTGAGGAGAGTGTATGTCCTGATCGCCATCTTAGCTGTCGTCTTGCTGGCACTGGCAGTCCTGTCCGCCCGGACCAGGCCACTGACTTCTTTCACCACTACCCACTTTTCCGGGTCGGGGGTGTGCGCCCAGTGTCACCGCAGCCTGCGCGATGAAGCGGGAGTTGATCGCTCGATTGACACCCATTGGCGATCGACGATGATGGCCAACGCAGCCAAGGATCCGTACTTCCTGGCCAAGGTCAGTTCGGAAGTGCTTCTCCAGCCCAGTATGCGAGACGTGATCGAGGACAAGTGCGCTGTCTGCCATATGCCGATGGCCCGCACGCAGGCGAAGGCGGACAATCAGGCGGTCGCACTCTTGGAGCCCGGGTTTCTGCGTCCCGATCACGAGTTGCACGAAGCGGCGATGGATGGCGTGTCGTGTACGGCGTGCCATCAGATCCAGGACCAGGATCTGGGCACCGTCCAGACCTTCAGCGGTGAGTATCCAATCGACACCACAACCGCACGACCCGACCGATTGATCTATGGCCCATTTCCTAATCCGGTGCAGGAATTGATGCGCGAAATCGCTGGCTTCACGCCGGTACAAGGGGACCAGGTCTTAGACGCGGGACTCTGCGGCACCTGCCACACGCTGTACACGCCCTACCTCGATGCGCAGGGTAATGTGCTGGGCGAATTCCCTGAGCAGACGCCGTTCCTGGAATGGCGTCACAGCACCTACAGCAGCGGGAGCGAGCAGAAGCCTTGCCAGAGCTGCCACATGCCCGAGGTGGAGGGACAGGTGCGTGTCTCCGAGCGTCCCAGGGCTGGTTTGGTTCCACCTCGCGACCCCTTCGCCCAACACCACTTTGTTGGTGGCAACGCCTTTATGATCGAGCTGTTCAAGGCCAATGTCGATGAGCTGGGCCTGACCGCCTCGACGGAGCACCTGGACGGCACCTTGGAACGCGTTCTGACGCAGCTGCGTACCAACACCCTTGAGCTCTCGATGGCTGGCGCGGAGCTGGCCGGCGATACACTGAGCCTGAAGCTGCGCCTGGAGAGCAAGGCCGGACACAAGCTGCCTACTGGCTTCCCGTCACGGCGCGCGTGGCTGCATGTGAAGGTGGTGGAAACCGGCGGCCAGGTCGTGTTCGAGTCCGGCAAGCCGCGCGCGGACGGCACCATCGTGGGGGCAGACGCCGACGAGGACGCTGCTGCCTTTGAGAGGCACTATGATGTCGTCACCGCCGAGGACGAGGTGCCAATCTACGAATCGGTGATGCAGGATGTCGAAGGTGCGGTGACCTACACGCTTCTGCAGGCAGCGGGATACGTCAAGGATAACCGCCTGCTGCCGCAGGGTTTCGACAAAGCGACCGCGGGTGAGGATTTCGCGACAAGGGGCCTGGCGGCTGTGGATGAGAACTTTAGCGGGGGCGTGGACGAAGTGACCTACCAGATCGACACGACCGGCCATTCAGGGCCGTTCGAGATCTTGGTAGAGATGCTCTACCAGAGCATTTCCTACGGCTTCATCCGCGACCTCCGGCTGCACGAGACTGACCTGGTCAACGAGTTCCTGGGCTACTACGAAGAGATGGACAAGATGCCGGTTGTGATCGACAGCCTTGAGATGACCGTCCGCTAGACTGGCTGTAGGCGCAAA
>JBFEPU010000268.1:0-3996 GCA_041549915.1 Anaerolineae bacterium
CCCACCAAGACGCCATCCACGTCGGTGATCGCATTCCAACGCCCCGTGTCCATTGAACCGACCAAAATCCCTACATCCCGCCCCCGACAGCGCGGTCCTTGCACTAGCGGTTTCCTAGCACTCAACTCTGCCCTCCTCCGCACTCTGTGCTACATCTCCGGTTGCTTTAATCTTGTCGCCGCAACTAACCCTCCTCGGCTGTGTTTATGCATTCGAGGATTCTTGCAAGGAGGGATACCGTGCCTGACATCGCCATCATGACCGACACCGCCTCTGATTTGTGGACGGAGCTGCAAGAGCAATACAGCATCCAAGCAGTCCCGCTGGTGGTCCGCTTTGGGAAAGATGAATACCTGGAATGTGATCTGCCGCTCGACGACTTTTGGACGAGGACACAGCAAGGCCCTCCCTACCCCGGCACGTCCCAACCCTCCGTGGGCATGTTTGAGCAGGCCTTTGCCCAGCACATTGAGCAGGGGAAAGAGGTGATCTGCGTCACTATCACCAGCAAGCATAGCGGCACCTTCAACTCCGCCTATGCTGCATCGCAAAAGTTCCCCGGCAAAGTCACCGTCTTTGACACACTTTCATTGTCTCTGGCCGAGGGGTACTTTGCGATCGCTGCAGCCAGGGCCGCAGCCGACGGGCAGACTGTTGAGGAGATCGTTGAGCTGCTAAGGGACATGCGGGCCCGCATTCATTTCTTCTTCGCCTTGGACACGATTGAGTATCTGCGACGTGGCGGTCGAGCCGATTCGGTCATGCCTCTGCTGGATCGGATCGTTCGCGTACTGAATATCAAACCGGTCCTGAACGTGGTAGACGGTCAGATCACCCCTATGGGCGCCGCTCGCTCCCATGCTGGCGCCGCACGCCGGCTCCTAGATGAGATCGCAAAGTACGCTCCTGGGGAGATGCTAATGGTTCTGCACAGCAGGCTGCCTGACGAAGCGTCAAACCTTGCAGAGGCGCTAGCCGAGCGCCTCGACTTCCCACGCGAGCGCATGATGGTTGGTGAGATTGGACCAGTCCTATCATGCCACGCCGGGCCACGGGTCCTTGGTGCAGCAATCGTGCAGAGCAAGGTCTAGGCTTTGGCTCTATCACCCGCAGTTGTCGGCAGCCAGGTGCGATCCCCGACAATTCTGGTGAGCATGATGCGGTGCGCCAGCCTTTACGCCCCTCCGGAGGGAAACAGTCATGCCGAGAATCTCCGTAGTGACAGACAGTGGCTGCGATTTGACAAAGTCGCTCCAAGACCAGTACCACATCACCACTGTACCGCTCATAGTTCGCTTTGGAGAAGAGCAATTCCTCGAGCACGAGCTCAACCGTGAAGAGTTCTGGGAGAAAGCGAGCCAAGCCCCACCCTACCCAGCAACGTCGCAGCCATCGGCGGGGCAGTTTGAGCAGGCCTTTGCCCCGCTCGTTGAGCAGGGCAATCACGTCCTCTGCCTAACCATTACCAGCAAGCACAGCGGAACCTTCAACTCGGCCTATGTAGCGTCGCAGACCTTCCCAGGGAAAGTCACCGTTTTCGACACCCTCTCGCTTTCACTTATGCAGGGCTATCAGGCAATCCTTGCCGCCCAGGCGGCCGGGGAAGGGCACAGTCTGGAAGAGATTCTCCACCTGCTGGAGAACACTCGGTCCCGCACCCACCTGTTCATTGGCCTGGACACCATCGAGTATCTGCGACGCGGCGGCCGCGCCGACGCACTAATGCCTGTCATCGAGCGTGTGGCGCGCGTGTTCAACATCAAACCGATCCTGCAAGTCATCGATGGCGAGCTCAAGCTGCTCTGCGCGCTTCGCTCGACGCAGAAAGCAGCGCACCGCATGCAGCAGGAAATCGCCGCGTATGCACCCGCCGAGATGGTCTGCGCCATCCACATACGAGCGAACGACAGGGTGCATGACTTCGCAAACGCCCTCGCCGGCGGCGCCATCTTCCCGCCGGGGCAAGTCATGATCGGTGAAGCGGGGCCCGTTCTCTCATGCCAGGGTGGACCGGGCGTGCTGGCTGCAGGCGTCGTGGAGAAAGCCGCCTAGCTGCTCCGGCGACGGGCCACTACGGCCGGAAGCCCTAACCTCCGCTACGAGAACCTCGTCCCCAGTATAGGTCCAAGACGCCGGCTGCGCAAGCGGCGGCACGCACTTCAAAGCCCGGTTTCTCCGATGTGTCCTGGCACTCAAGGCCATCGGAAGCCGGGTTTCGACATGGGCGACAGGCGCCACGAGCCTCTTGCAGTATGCCTTGCACTTGGTCGGCATTTGCCACCGCGCGTGAACTGAGTACAATCTAGGACAAAGCGGAGTACCTAGGTCTAGAAAGGACGCTGAGTCCGAGATGAAAATGTATACCCGCCTTGCCCTGCTGACAGCTATCGGCGTGCTGCTGTTCAATGCGTGTGCCAGCGCGCCGATCACAACCGAGTCCGCCCCGGCAGGTGCGCCGCGCCCTTCGGCAAGACAACCCCAGGCGACGCCCAGGCCTGCCGTCACACCGCTGACGCCCATCGAGAGTCTGGGCCGAACCGGCACCCCCATTGACGTGGACATCGAGGCCTACCGCCTCGTTGTGAACGGGCTCGTCTAGCGGCCCTTGTCCGTCAGTTATGACGAGCTGCTGTCCTATCCAGCGGTGTCACAGGTACCGCGGCTGGAGTGCCCGGGCTTTTTCGTTGACTATGCGGAGTGGAGGGGGCCGCTAGTCAGCACACTGCTGGAAGACGCTGGCGTGCAAGCAGGTGCACAGGAAGTGAAGTTCTGTGACGGCGGTGCGCTTCCCTACTGCCGGACACTAACCCTCGATGAAGCCCTGCTCGACGATACGTACCTGGCACACACCGTGAACGGCCAGATCCTGCCGCCCGAGCACGGTTACCCCATTCGGCTGGTGGTCGGCAGCCAACTGGGCAGCTACTGGGTGAAATGGCTGTTTCAAATCGAGGTGAAGTAGCTCGCGCGATGGTGTCCACACCGTTCAATTGGCCAGCAGCGATCTGTGGCTGCCCGCGGCAGAACCGAGAAGCGCACCGTCTCCCCGCATCGAAACCGGGCTGCGCGCGAGCCGACCGACGTTCCCCTGCGTCGTGACGCCCCGTGTCTGTGGACTCAGTCCTAGTAGGGAGGAGCGATGCACCCTGCAGGACGAGGGTCCTGCTGCGAAGGAGCCACGGCCTGCGATCAGGCGCAGGCAAAGGTTTCAGCCGAGCCTGCAGAAAGCTCTGCCTAGCAGCGTGTGAGCTTGTGTCTCAGGGACTGGCTGTGGTATACTCTGTGCTTACGGTGGCTGAGACAGAGATTGGTGTGACCAGTATAGACGGAGGATAGACGACATGATCGACTGGATCCAGGCACGGCGCAGCATCCGCGAATACACATCCGAACCTGTCAGCGAGGAGCAGATCCGGACCTTGCTGGAGGCAGCGATGGCCGCTCCGTCGGCGAGCAACATCAAGCCCTGGGAGTTTGTCGTGGTTCGCGATGGCGCCCTGAGGAAGGAAATCAGTGAGGTGCACCAATACGCCGGGATGGCAGCGGACGCGGCTGTGGTCTTTGTGGTCTGCGGCAGGCCGCAGGACTCCCGCCATTGGGTCGAGGATTGCTCGGCAGCGACGCAGAACTTGTTGCTGGCGGCGACAGCGCTGGGCTTGGGTGCAGTGTGGGTGGCAATGTACCCCCACGCCGACCGCGAGGACCAGATGCGCCGCATCCTCCATGTGCCTGCCGATTGGCGTACCCTGTGCATCATTCCGGTGGGCCATCCAGCGGAGACGAAACCGGAGCGGACGCAGTACGACCCGGCCAGGGTCCACTACGACGCGGTGTAGGGCAGTGGGGCACGGATCGCGGGTGCCAGGTAGTGAGTGATGAGTAACGAGTGAGGAGGCCCCACTCGCTCCTTGCACAGTGTCGGGCTCTTCTGGACCCTGCAGTAGAGCCTCGCTGACCTGCAGCCGCTGACGGCTGGTCGCAAACAGACAGCCAGCA
>JBFEPU010000269.1:0-3989 GCA_041549915.1 Anaerolineae bacterium
ATGTGGTACTTTAACAGCCCTCTGATTGTCTTTGGCGAGGACGCGCTGTTTGAGCTAGCCAGCATAGAAGGCAAGAGGGCCTTTATTGTGACGGATGCCAACATCCTTGATCTGGGTTTGGTGGACAGAGTTGGCGAGCACCTGCAGACCGCAGGCCTGGAGTATCGAGTGTTTGCCGATGTGGAGCCCGATCCCTCGCTGCAAACGGTACGGCGTGGTGCGGAGCAGATGCGCCAGTATGAACCAGACTGGGTGATCGGTCTGGGCGGAGGGTCCTCCATGGATGCGGCCAAGGCGATGTGGGTGCTGTACGAGCATCCGGAGATGGTGCCAGAGGAAATCAACCCTGTCGTTCCGATGAGGATGCGCGAGAAGGCACGGCTGATCACCATCCCCACCACCAGTGGAACCGGTGCCGAGACCACGTGGGCCATCGTGTTGACGGACAAGACCGATGGGCGCAAGCTTGCGCTCGGCTCGCGTGACAACATGGCCGATATGGCTATCGTGGACCCCATCCTTGTGGCCGGGCTGCCAGCACAGATCACTGCCGATACCGGCATGGACGCCTTGACCCACGCTGTAGAAGGGTACACGTCCACCTGGCACAACGACTTTTGCGATGGCCTGTGTCTGATGGCGATCAAACTGGTGTTTGAGTACTTGCCGCGTGCAGTAGAGAACGCCCAGGATGCAGCAGCACGGGAAAAGATGCACAATGCCGCCAGCATCGCCGGCCTGGGCTTTGGGAACTCCATGGCTGCGCTGGCCCACGCCATTGGCCATTCCATGGGCGCTGTTTTTCACACGCCTCATGGCCGCGCCGTGGGCCTCTTCCTACCCTTTACCGTCGAGTTCGTGGGCGAGGCAATGGCGACGCGGTATGCCAGCATCACGCGCTTCCTGGGCATCTCAGGATCCTGCCCGCAGGATCCGGCCAAGCTGCTGGCCGAGCACATCCGTGACCTGGCCCGCAGCATCCAGCAGCCGTTGTCGCTGCAGGAAGCTGGCATCAATGAAAAGCAGTTTGAAGCCGGGCTGCCCAAGCTGATCGAGAACGCGGAAAGCGATGCCACTCTGGTACTGTCCGCGCGCATGCCCGACAGCCAAGAACTGGAGCGTCTGTTCCGCTACGCCTTTGCCGGCAAACCTGTCGATTTCTGAGGCCGCGTCGACCTATCGCAGATATTTCGCCTTCAGGAGGCTTGACGCTGAATGTAGCCATCAACGAGGAAAACATCATGCACGGCTTTATGGGCAGGCTGCTGTCCGTGGATCTCACCAGCGGTCACATCTCCACGGTACCCCTCAACGAAGCTTGGGCACGACAGTTTGTCGGCGGAGCTGGCTTGGCCTGCCGCTACCTCTACGATCGTATTGATCGCGACACCGACCCCCTCGGCGCAGAGAACCCACTGCTATTCATGACCGGGCCCCTGGTGGGCACCGTGGCTCCAATGTGCGGGCGATACGTGGTGTGCGCCCGTTCCCCGCAGACCGGCCTGTGGGGAGAAGCACACTCGGGCGGGCGCTTCGGACCGCACTTGCGGTTCGCTGGCTATGACGGCGTTCTGTTCACCGGCAAGGCTCCGCATCCGGTCTACCTTTCCATGTGGAATGGCGAAGCCAAACTCCACGATGCCCGATGCCTGTGGGGCAAGGACAGCTACCAGACGCAGGAAGCGATCAAGAACGAGCTGGATATGGGTCCGCTGAGCGTTGCCTGCATCGGTGCTGCCGGTGAGAACCTGGTCAAGTGCGCGGCGGTGATGAACGACTGGGGCCGAGCCGCAGCGCGCACGGGCCTGGGTGCGGTCATGGGCTCCAAGAACCTGAAGGCCATCGCTGCCGGCGGCGAGTTCGAGGTGCCAGTAGCTGATGGGGCCGCCCTCAAGAAGGCTGCGCGCGCGGTCATCGACGATGTCAAAGAGGATGTGAAGGCACAGTTCATAGCAGCTGGCGGCACCGCCTCTGCCATCGACACAACGATGTGGTGGGGAGACGTACCGAACAAGTACTTCACGGTGGGGCTGTGGGAGCCAGTATCCGCTCTCGGCGGCGGCACGATGGCCGAGACCATCCTGGTCGGCAAGAGGGCCTGCTACCGCTGCCCAGTCGGCTGCGGGCGTGTGACCTCCATCACTGGCGAGCATGCTACCGAGAAGATCGACGGACCGGAGTACGAAACCGCCATCGCCTTTGGGTCACTGATGCTGTGTGATGACTTGCCAGGCGCTGCCTACGCTGGCCATCTATGCAACACCTACGGGCTGGATACGATCAGCTGCGGTGCCACCATCGCCTTTGCCTATTACCTCTACGACCTGGGCGTCATCTCCAAAGCCGACACCGGGGGGCTGGAACTCAAATGGGGCGACCTCGAGACCGCCTTCACGCTGATCGAGCAGATTGCACACCGTGAGGGCTTTGGGGCGGTACTGGCCGAGGGATCGCGCTACCTGGGCCGCACGTACGGCGTTGAAGATCTGGCCGTCCAGGTGAATGGCCTGGAGGTACCCTTCCACGACCCGCGCGCCTTTGCGGGCATGGCATTGGTCTATGCCACATCTCCCCGTGGTGCGTGCCACAATCAGGCGGACATGTTCCTGGTCGACCTGGGTGCGGCAGTGCCTGAGCTGGACATCGAATTCGGCGACCGCCTGGAGTGTTCGCAGAAGAAGGCACTAATGACCTCCCGAGTGATGGACTGGCGCTCGCTTTATAACTCGCTGATCATGTGCCAATTCTGCAACCCGGTGGCTGGCTTCACCCTCAGTATGTTCAACGCCGTCACCGGCTGGGAGTTGGAGACAGGTGACCTCCTGCCGCTTGGCGAGCGTGCCTTCCAACTGAAGCGCCTTTTCAACGGCAAGCTCGGGCTCACGGCAGCCAACGACCGCCTGCCAAAGCTGCTGCTGCAACCACTGCCGGACGAGGAGGTCGACACACGGGTTCCGGACATGGAGATACTATTGCCGGCATTCTACCGCGTGCGGGGTTGGGATCCGCAGACTGGTATGCCCATGCCAGACAAGTTGCGAGAGCTAGGGCTGGACAACCTGAGCTAGGGGGCGAACGATCGCGCGACGAAGAAACCCGTCTTGCTTGCTAGCGGAACGCCGATGCCTTGCCCGGAATGAACTGCCCCTGCCCCGCGTGTCCCACAAAATCCCCATCCTCCACAATGACCTGACCACGGAGCAAGACGACACGCGGATAGCCGTGCAGCGTGCGCCCTTCGAAAGGACAGTAATCCACTCTCTGATGCAAGGTCTTGTGAGAGAGCGTGACTTGCCTGTTCGGATCGTAGATCACCAGATCGGCATCGGAGCCTACGGCAATCGTCCCCTTACGCGGATACAGGCCGAAAAGGCGAGCGGGCCCAGTCGCACAAAGATCCACAAAGCGCTGTAGAGAAAGGCGCCCCCTGCCGACCCCCTCGCTGAAGAGCAAGGGCACACGCGTCTCAATGCCGGGCGCGCCGTTGGGGATCTGGGCGAAGGAGTTGCGACCCCGCGCTTTGTGCGTCTCATAGTACCAGGGGCAGTGATCGGTAGAGACCACTTGCAGCTGGCCTTCAGCCAGCGCCCGCCACAGTACCTCCCAGTTCGCTTTGTGGCGCAGTGGTGGCGATAGCACGAACTTGGCGCCCTCGAACCCGGGCCGCTCATAGTCATCCTGGGATAGGAACAGATACTGCGGGCAGGTCTCGGCAAAGATCGTCTGCCCCCGCAAACGTGCTTCCTCGACAGCCTGCAACGTCTCCTGACAGGTGAGGTGCGCGATGTACACTGGGGCCTCCACCAGTTGCGCCAGAACCGCCACTCGATTCGCCGCTTCCGCTTCGACCAGCGGGGGACGGCTATGAGGATGATACTTCGGCGCTGTGTTGCCCTGGCGGAGAAGCTCAGCGGTCAGGTAGGCAATGGCATGGTGGTTCTCGGTATGGACCATGGGCAGGATGCCACAATCCCGCGTCGCCGCGAGCA
>JBFEPU010000270.1:0-3977 GCA_041549915.1 Anaerolineae bacterium
ACGTCGTTGACCAGCGCTCTCCACTTGGTGATAGGAGCCAAGAGCGATAGCTGATCCAGTGACTGCATCGAGCCGTGCTCTGGGTAACAGCGCCAGGTTTGATTCTGTGCGCCCAGTACGACGATCGGGACCGAATCAGCCCACGCTGTGTACACGCCGGGTGCCAAGTCGGCCACGCCGGGCCCTACCGTTGCCAGGCAGACTCCAGGCTGTCCCGTCACCCGTGCCCACGCGTCCGCCATGTGCGCCGCGGCCTGCTCATGGCGGACCGTGACGAACCTGAGCCCTACCTCGCGCCCCAGCCGGTAGATTGCATCGGTAATGGGATTGCACTGATCGCCCGGTATGCCAAAGACACACCGAACACCTTCCTCGATTAGAGAAAGAACCAGAGCTTCTGCACCGCTCATCCGGGCCATGCTTTTCTCCTCCCTGTGGTCTAGATGCAGGAGCCAAGGGCACCGTGACACCGCGCCATCCGCGCTGTTGAGGAATATGTCAACAGGCTGGATCGTGCGGGAAGCCGCAGATTTCAGCACACTGCGAGTGCGCAGACTATCGTAGTGGCCCAGGCGTGGCTGAACCTGAGAGTGGGCACCTTTCTGCTGATTGCGGTGGGAAAGTGAAGAGATGAGGTGATGCTGCCAGCGGCCACAAGGCCGGGGCAGAGACAGGGAAACCCAACACCACCATTCGCTTGCCCACCAAGCGCCTGGCGAAGCGAGGCCACTGCTTCTGGAGTCGGATTATAACACAGCGAACACCTCACCACAAGCTCAGCGGACAACGGAGGCAGGGTCTTTGGCTCCGCGGGTTGAAGGGCCACAGAGTTCGCCAAACTACTACTGAACTTTCACCGTTTCTTCACCTAGATGATGCTATATTCGCGCATAGGAGTGCTAGAATTCAGTCAGATCGACTTCGTGTTCAGGAGGTTGTACAACCACACCAAGATGGAAGAAACAGCCGTTCAGGGCTCTAGCGCTGATGAGCCTCCCCCTGCAGGGCATGCGCCTGCTGCGATCCCACAGGGGAGGGATGAGGAAGACTGGAACGACTGGCGGTGGCAAATGCGCCACCGCCTTACTAATTTGCAGGAGCTGCGGCACCTGCTGCAGCTGATCCCAGAGGAGGAATTGGCCATCCTAGACCGGGACAGGATGCGGATGGCCATCACACCCTATTTTGCCTCCCTACTTGACCCCAGCGACCCTAACTGCCCCTTACGTCGCCAGGTGGTGCCGTCCATCCACGAATTGGACAGACTGGCCTGTGACCTCTCCGATCCGTTGAACGAGGACGGCCAGTCGCCTGCCCCTGGACTGGTACACCGCTATCCTGACCGCGTGCTCCTGCTGGTCACCGATCAATGTGCCAGCTACTGTCGTCACTGTACCCGCCGGCGCCTGGTTGGGGCAAGGCTCTGGCACATGGGTCGAGCACAGACAGAGAAAGCGCTGAAGTACATCAGGCAGACCCCTGCGGTGCGCGAAGTCATTGTGTCGGGCGGCGATCCTCTTCTCCTGCATGATGATGCTGTTGACCGGCTGCTGCATGCACTGCGCGCTATTCGCCATATCGAAGTGGTGCGCATACACACTCGCACGCCGGTGTTTCTGCCGCAGCGCATTACGCCTGAGCTTGTAGCGATGCTGCGCCGTTATCACCCGCTCTATGTCAACATCCACTTCAACCACCCTGCGGAGATCACACCGCAAGCAGAGCAAGCCTGCGCCATGCTGGCAGATGCAGGTATACCTCTCGGCAGCCAGACGGTGCTTCTCGCCGGCATCAACGATTGTCCGAATGTCATGAAGACGCTGATGCGCAGGCTGCTACAGATCCGCGTTCGGCCCTACTACATCTTCCAGTGTGATCTTTCAGATGGCATCGGCCACTTTCGTACCCCAGTGAGCACGGGCATCAGCATCATCCAAGCTCTGCGAGGCCACACCAGCGGCCTTGCGGTGCCGACGTTTGTGGTTGACGCGCCAGGAGGGGGCGGCAAGGTGCCGGTGGGTCCTGAGTACGTCGTGTCACAATCGGAGGAGAGCGTACTCCTGCGCAACTACCAAGGTCGCTTGAACTCCTATCCCCAACCTGTTGTGTATGAAGGTCATCGGTCTCAGGAGTGCCCCTACTGCCGGGCCGCAGAGACGAGTGGAAAAGCAGTGGCACCCGACCTCGCAATGTGCCCGGCGCCGGAGCTGGCAGCTGTCGAGACCCACGCATGACAGGGTGGTTCGGCAGTCGCCGCTCAGGAGACATGTCTGCAGTGGAGCCCAGGATCGCCATTCTGTGCAACCTGCGGTCCCATCAACCTTGCCGATGTATGGCGGCACGATGGGCGAAGCAGCTACGTTACGGAGTCCAATCGAGTTGAAAGTATTGGTGCTCCACAATGTGGTAGAGAGCGTCACCAAGGGCGAGGCAAGAGATCTCCTGGCCGAGCAGGAGGTCATGCATGTCGCTGAGGCAGTACGAAGCGCCCTTGATCTTTCATCCTTGGGATTCCCGGTAGCCATGCTACCTGTGAAGGATGAAGTATGCACCTCTCTTCGCCGACATGACCCGGCCGAGTCCCTGATCTTCAATCTCTGCGAGAGCCTGCAGGGCCAATCCTACCTTGAGGCCTATGTGCCGCAAGTCCTGGAGGCCATGGGCTTTCGCTACACTGGCTCCAGTGGCAAGTCCCTTGCCACCTGCCTCAACAAAGCCCGGGCGAAGGAGATTTTGCGTGATCACCATATCCCCACCGCCCCTTACCAGGTGTTCCGGTCGGCCAATGAAAAGTGCGTGTTGGCCTTTCCAATCATTGTCAAGCCCTTGGCGGAAGATGCCAGTATCGGCATCACACGCGACTCGGTGGTGAGTTCACCGGAACAGCTCAGCCGACGGGTCCAATACATCCTGCAGACGTACCGGCAGCCGGCCTTGGCGGAGGAGTTTATCACCGGCCGAGAATTCAATGTGGGGATCTGGGGCAATGGAAAGCCCGAAGTGCTGCCTCTCTCCGAGCTCATGTATCCCCGGGGGACGCATCCGCTGCAACGCATATGTTCCTACGAGGCCAAATGGGTCGTGGGGTGTCAGGAATACCAGCAAACTCCAACCGTCTCCCCTGCCGCAGTCGACAGCACGCTTGAGGAGAAGATCAAGCAGGTAGCCTTGGGCGCCTATGCCGCGCTCGGCTGCCGCGACTATGCACGAGTGGACATCCGGCTAGAGGGGAATGTGCCCTACGTCTTGGAAGTGAATCCCAATCCAGATCTGGCGCCCGACGCCGGCTTCGCCAGGGCCGCTGCTGCAGCTGGTTTTTCCTACACTGACGTAGTTCAGCGCATCGCGGAGCTTGCCGCGCGGAGGACCGCGTGGCGATAATCAGACTCACTCGGGGAGCGGACTGGATCCAAGTCCTCTCCCTGGCATCTGCTTTCTTCACTGAGGAAGAAGTTGCATGCGTCCAAGAACTACTGGACATCTACCTGCACAGGCCCGGACAGCGGGAGTACACCTTCTTGTCTTGCGAAGATGGAAATCGCGTTGTGGGCTTTGCATGCTACGGCCCTACCCCACTCACCAAAGCCACCTTTAGCCTGTACTGGATATGCGTGGACAGGGATGATCGCAAGCACGGTGTGGGCAGCTCTCTCCTCGCCGACATCGAGGACAGAGTCAGGCAACATGGCGGCTCCCTGTTGTTGGTGGAGACTTCATCCCAGCCGGCGTACGTGCCGGCGAGACGCTTCTACTCTGCGCATGGCTTCCATAGGGTCGCCAGAATCCAGGATTTCTATTCCGAGGGCGACGATCTGCTCGTGTATAGCAAGCGGTGTCTCGGAGCGGGAGCTGACGCTGCCCAGACTGCCCCAGCATGCAGTCATCGACGAGCTCGCGTTCCCTTGGGGAGACATTTGCCGAAGCTCTAGGTGAGGATGCGTCACCGCGTGCCGACACACGGGCGGCTTCTGTGGTTG
>JBFEPU010000271.1:0-3959 GCA_041549915.1 Anaerolineae bacterium
CCCTATCTTGGCGATCTGAGGCACCTTCTGGACGAAGCCAGAGCAGTCGCCAGGCCGAAGGCCCTCTATCGGGTGGCTTTCGTTGAAGCCAAGCAGGATGATTATGTTGTGATCGAGGGCGTTCGGCTGTGCAGTCGCGTGCTGCGCGTCAATCTGGGGGACGCTCATCGTGTCTTCGCCTATGTAGCGACCTGCGGCATGGAACTAGGCCAGTGGTGCAGTTCTCAGAGCGACCTGCTGAGACAGTTCTGGGCAGAGACAATCGCTGAGATGGCACTGCAAGGGGCGATCGAAGCTCTGCGCCAGCACCTGGCCGACCGCTATCATCCCGGAAGCCTCTCGTCCATGGCGCCGGGTTCACTGGCCGACTGGCCGCTGGAGGAGCAGCGGGCGCTATTCACAATCCTCGGCAACACAGAGAATCTGGTCGGCGTTCGGTTGACGGATCACATGTTGATGATTCCGATCAAGTCGCTGTCCGGCATCTTCTTCCCCACACAGATCAGCTTTGAGAGCTGCCAGCTTTGCTCCAGAGCCCGATGTCCAGGTCGAAGAGCGCCCTATGACCAGGGATTGTATGAGCGCAAGTACCGGCCTGCGGAGACACATTGAGACGGCCCACAAGGCCAAAAAAGTGAGCCACCGAGGTGCTGATCTCGGTGGCTTCACCTGTGCCTTGACCTGCCCGCTATGTCAGGCATATTCGATGTAGCGTAGGTGGCTTGTCCACGGCTGGGCTGCGCCTGCTACCAGTACCAGCAGGCGCCTGAGCACATGGACAGAGTGAACATGAACAGAACCAGCGCCGCCAGCAACACTAGCGGTAGGCAGCCGCAGCCTGGGGCTCCCCAGAAGAAGCGGCGACGCCAGTAGCGACGACGCCAGTGGTGCCGACGCCTCCGTCTGAACATGAACATTGGGTACCACGGACGGTACCACCAACACATTGACTTCTTCCCTCCTTCTGATCGGTCCGGTGTCCCCTGCGGCCACAACTGGGCCTTAGAGTGCCGGACCCTGTATGCAATCATAGTATAGCAGGGGCCAATCTCTTTGCCTGAGAAGCAGCGGACAACAAGCTGACGATTCGCTGATGCGGGGGGCAACCGAGGGCGTAGGACCACGCGCGCATCAAGATGCTCTGCGGGTCCTGTCCGAATCCACAACGCTGGGGGCTGCCGAGCTTGGATCAGTGGGTGGCGCCTTGGGGCTTTCTCACTCGTTGGGGATTGCGCTACCTAGGTCTTACATGGATGCGGTGGGTACCACGATCTGTGGTATGGCGGTAGACAAGGATTTGTTCAGTGGGGCGCACTTCGTACGTGCCGTCCGATGCCTGGACCACGCAGCCATCTGGATACTGGTAGGCGGGCAGGAAGACCTCCGTGGGTGCGAGGATGGCCGGGTCGTGGCGGAATTCAAACTCGAAGGTGCGGCGTTTGACGTCGAAGTGCATGCGCAGTGGCTCACCAGCAACCGCCCGGGCATACGGCCGAACCGCTGCCCGAAGCGCTCGTCCGCCGGAGTTGATATCGCTGCGGTCGGTCTGCTGATCGCGACTGAAGATGGACAGATCCTCGTCGTTCCATTGGTCGCCGTGCAGGTTGTCGTTGTCGGCGGTATAGTTCCACAGCGTGCAGGACAGGCAGTTGTCCTCGATGGCGCGTAGACTCGCATCTAGCGCCTGCACCTGCAGCGAGAAGTCACCCGTTTGGTAGGCCTGCTTGTTCTGCATATCAAAGGGAATGCCCAGCTCGCCGATGAGGGTGGGAATCCCCCCCATGCGCTGCGCAGAATCCTGCCTAATCCGAGCTAGCTGCCTGCTGAAGGAGCGGCGGTTTCCGCGTGGTGTCAGGAGAAGCCTGCCCGTGGCCAAGTCAATGGCCAAGTAGGGCCGGTAGTGCTTGGTATAGAGTGTCACGCCATCGTACCAGTGCGCAGCGTGAACTACCTTGGGAGGATCTTCCGCACCCCAATGGAAGCGCCCTGTACCTGGCTGATCCTCCAGAAAGATGATCGCATCTGGGTCGACCGAGCGAATCTCCCGGGCGTAGCGCTTGAAGAAGGCTCGTAGATAGTCCTGTGCGAAGTCTACCCGCCGACCCGCCACGCGGCTGAAGTGGTCAGGATCGAGGAGTTGCGGCGTCCCATCTGCGCCAACGTCCCAGACGCCATTCTGTCGCCAGACACAGTCGTGGTCTTTGTCCCAGACTCGCACGCCCAGGGGGTTTAGTCGCCTTCGCTCACGCAACCTCGGGCCCCGGATGCCGACTTCCCACACGTCCACCAATTGTGGAAACCCAGCACCCAGCAGCATCGACTGAAAGGGGGAGGGCGACTCTCCCAGGCGCACCAGGCCGCCGCTGCTCGTGAGGTCCTCCCGGCCAATGAAGCCGGCCGACGGCTCGTTCAAGGTGTCATAGCCCACCACGTGGGCCTGGTCTTTGAGGCGCAGGACGATCTGTTGCACGGCATTGATATAGTGCCGCTGGAGGAACTCCTGCACTGGCTCGCCATCTACGCTGGTCCGTGGGGCGAAATCGTTGCCCCCGAAGAAGAGGGTGAACATCGTAGCAGCCGCCAGCTTCGCATAGTTGGACGGCCAGATCATGCGCGGGAACGGGTCACCGTGGATGGCATGTACGATGGCTGCACCTGCTTCTGTGAACTTGGTGACGTCCATGCCCAAGACTTCGAATGTCCAGCCCGGAGCCCCGTCCCCGCCGGACATGCGGCTCCAAACGTCCTGGTGCGGATCGATCAGCAGCTGGATGCCATGTTCCCCCGCTTTGCTCACTACTTGCACCAGGTAGTCGAGATACTCTTGGTCGTAGATTCCCGGCCCAAAGTGTTCCACGGCTTCCCACGTGACCAGGAAGCGCAGAAAGGTGAACCCCCAGGAGCGCAGCCGCGCAAAGTGTTCGTCAGCCTCGTCCAGTGGGAAGGGGCGTCCAACGAAGGATACCTTGCGGTGATCGTAGAACCCGGCGCGGATGTAGGTTGCGCCGTTGGGGCGGTAGGGCACCTTGCTGCTCCCACCCAGATTCACGCCGCGCAAGATCAGCGTGCGCCCGTCCTCGTCTTTGAACCAGGGACCATCTAGTTCAATCAGTGACACTACTCTCCGCTAGCGACTAGCACCAGTGACTGCTGGCGCCCACGAGTGTGAGCTGCGTCCCGCAACTGCCGACTGTGAACAGTGCGTCGTCAGTCTTCGTCCACCCGCCAGTATGGCTTCTCCGGCTCCCATCGCCGGAAGAACTCTTCGGGGGGACGGGTGAGGACCGCTTCGCACTCTGCACAGACCGTTCCATCGGCAAGACGGAGTTCTGCAGCAACCTTGGCGCGGGTGGCGCTGTGCTTGATCATCCATCCGACCACCGTCAGGGGTTCGCCGGTGGGGGTGGGACGGCGGTACTTCACATCCAGCTTGAGCGTAACCATCAATCTGTCTGAGTCTCCATCCAAAAGCAGGGCGCGGCCAGCCGTCTCATCCAGCATCGCAGCGATGATACCACCATGCACAAAACCGGGGTAGCCGTTAAAGTGCTCCGGGACGGTGACCGTAGATTTGACCTGCCGCGCTCCGGTGTCGTTGTACCAGGTCATCTTCAGGCCGACCTGGTTCTGTCGGCCGCAGAGAAAACAGGTGCGAGAGCTTGGCTGCTTGTCCATGGTAAGTCTGTCCTTTGCGTGTTGTTGGCCCAGTTGCTGAGCGGAGACTAGCACAGACAATCGTGGCTGAGAGCATGCAGAGCCTATTCAACTGTGCAATGTATGTTCCGATACCCAGGGAGCTGCAAGGCCGGCGCTTTGCCGACCGCTCAGCGGTCAAAGGGCACGGCGGATGGCTGATCCCAACACCTGCAACTGCCACTGTTTGAGCGACTCCTCCAACAGGGCTCTGGACTCCTTCGGATCGGCGCGGGCCAGCCTCTCCAAGGTCTTGGAGTTGACGA
>JBFEPU010000272.1:0-3955 GCA_041549915.1 Anaerolineae bacterium
GGAAGCCCGCTGTTGGGTCGTTGAACTCCAGCTCAGTGTAGGCCCCCAGGCTGGCGAGATCAAAGACAACCAGTGCGGCGGCAATCAACCCCAGGGAGGAATGGCTAAGCGAACGCCTGCCGCGCAGCTGCACCACGGCAACGCCACATCCAAAGAGCAGGAGCGCAAAGACGATTCCGTGAGTGCCTGCAAGCACACGGGCGAGGATCTCAGGCGCCTTGTCCTGGCTGAAGAGCAGGGTGGCGTAGGACACTGGCAGGACGATGACAGCGGTGACGAGCACAGCCAGAGGGGAAAACCGTAGCACCTGGCGCCAAGTGTGACGGCTGAAGCGGGGCACAGGGTGCGACAGTGCCTCCAGACCCAGAGCTGCCAGACCGGCCAGAGCAAAGTCCAGAAGGTAGATGAATCGTGCTGGTGCCCGGATCATGTCAAAGCCGGGGACGAGGCGATACAACCAGCCGTGCAAGATCGCAAAGTCGCCGAACGCCAGCAAGGTGGCCAGAGCGGCGAGCAGGGCAAGGAAGCGCGTCAGGCTGTCCCGTCGCAGCAACAAGGCCAGGCCTGCCAGGAGAAGCGGCAGGATGCCGACGTAGCCCACCTCCACACGCGGCCAGGGAGCCCAGTGGCCGCGCGGCCCGCGTCCAAAGATCCCTGGCACGGCAAGGCCCACCAGTGCCGCCGGGGGCAGGGAGTACTGGCTGGCATCCTCATATGTGAGGCCTGCGCGGAGGGTCAGGCGCGACATCTCATAGTTGGGAAGCAATGCCGGTGCTGCTATTCCAAAAGCGACGATCATGGTGAGTGCAAGCAGCAGGGTTCTCTCGAGCAGGGCGCGCCACCCATGGAGCCTGTGGCGGTACATGTGGTACAGGAAGTAGAGTCCAAGGGCAAGGATGGTGTATAGGACGGGCTGAATGTGACCTGCCAGCGCAGAGATGCCGAGGAAAAGGCCGGCTCCACCTGCTAGTGTTGGTCTCTCCTCCTCCAAGGCCCGTCGGAAGAGGCTGAAGACAAGTGGCAGCCAGGCCGCGCTGGCGATCATGTTCAGGTTGCCAAAGTGAGTCACGAACAAGTCTGAGAACATGAATGCAGCGGCGCCAGTCAGCGCTGCCCAGCGTCTCAACGGCGGTCGTCCGATGTAGCGCAGACCCAGATAGGCGCAAACCCCGGCCAGCCAGATGTGGGCCACAGACATCCATTCCATGGCCCTATAGTCCAGTGGTGAGCGCAGGAAGAAGACAGCGAGGTTGATGGGGTAGAAGAGGCCCGACTGGTTATCGCCAGCGAAGGGGGCACCGCCGTACAGATAGGGGTTCCACAAAGGCAGATCGCCTGCCGTAAGGCTGCGCCCGGCGAAGTTGTACACAGGGTAGAGAAAGGATACTAAGTCGCCTCCACCCACAGGCATCCAAACGTCTGAAGAGAACAGGAGACGCCAGAAAAAGCCCACAGTGGCCAACGCCAGGGCCCCGCACGCAAGCAGGTCATAGTGATAGTCATGCTTCACGCGCTTCGTGCGGTGCAACTGCCATAGCCCGAGTGTGGCTCCGAGCCAGACTGTGGCAACGACTAGCAAAGGCTCTTCCTCCTGCACAAGGTTGCACCACTGATTTCGCTCAGACTGTGTCGCTTGCTACCACTTGCTCGCTGGGCCAGCAGTACGGAGTCAGGTGAAGGCTATCGCGCCGTGCGCAGAATGGCCATTGGATGATGGAGCAGAAACCCGGTGGATCTTACTGGCCACTGACAGGCCCCCTTCTGAGGAGGGTACCGGCAGCAGGGCATACCTCCAAGAACCGAGTCGATGCATAGATGAGCCGCCGGGGCAACGGTCTTCACTCCGACAGCGGTGCTCCAAGGAGCGCATGCTCGGCGTTCAGGCGGCCATTTCATCGAGCCAATCGCTCAGCGCTTTCATGGTGCCCCTGGACATTGGCTCGCCTTGGGCAGCGTTCCGCAGGTAGGCTTTCAAGTCCTGCAAGGACAATGCTGGCACTGTCGGTTCCACAATGTCTAGTTCGGCGGTGGGGTCGACAAACACGACCACAGACTGGATCGGCACTTCCATGTCGGGCAGGTGATCCTTGATAGCAGCGCGCACCTTGTCCGTCACATTCTGTGCTTGTTTGCTGGGGTTTCCCAACCGCTCCTCTGATAGGAGGCGTATCAGCAGCCCCAGGCTGAGGCGGCGGCGCCACTGGTCACCGCGGCAGGAAATTCGGCCACTCTGTGCTTTGGTCAGCAGCACGAACAGTCCTGTCGAAGAGAGCATCACGTGGTCCGCCGGCAACACGTAGCTGTAGAGCCGCTGGCCACCGTGCAGGCCCTTTAGTGCCTTGGCCAGCATCTGATCAGCACGCGGGGTCCGCAGCCACTTACCGGCCGCACGTGTGCCCCGGTTGACCACGAAAAGTGACACGAACAAGAGCGCGTATGCAGGCAGCACCCAACGCGGGTTGAAGGAAAGAGCCACCGCAGCCAACATGAGCGCGATTCCCAGGGTCAGTGCGCGCTGGGCGGCTGCCGCTCGCCTCTGTACGAGTGCCTCGTTGACAACGCTACGCATGGTGCCTTCACGCGGCCGCGGATGCGGCCAGGCTTTGCGCTATGACATCCCTGATGGCATCTATAGTGCCCTTTTCCACAGCCTGCTTGGCCGCGCGGATAGCGTTCTTGACGGCCAGGGAATCGGAGCGCCCGTGGCCCATGATGACCGTACCATCTACGCCCAACAGTGGGACGCCCCCATACTCCCGATAGTCTAGGCGCTTCTTGATCTGCGTGAAAGCGGGCTGAGCCAGAAGCCCCCCCAGCTTTGTCACTGGACTGCTGAGAATCCCCTCCTTGATCAGGTCAAGAATGAAGCCAGCGACGCCTTCCGCGAACTTGACGACAACGTTGCCCGTGAACCCATCGGTGACGATCACATCGGCAAAGCCAGCGGCAATATCCTTGCCCTCGGAATTGCCCACGAAATTGAGGCTGCTGGCTTTGAGCAGTGGGTACGTCTCCTGCACCAGAGTGTTGCCCTTGCCTTCCTCCTCGCCATTAGAGACAATGGCGACGCGCGGATTGGTGATACCCAGAACACGCTCAGCGTACACACTGCCCATGATAGCGAATTGGAGGAGGTACATTGGCTTGCAGTCGGTGTTGGCACCCACATCGAGCAAGAAGCAGTTCCCTTTGCGTGTCGGAAACAGCGCCGACAGTGCGGGGCGCTTGACACCCTTGATGCGCCCAAGATATAACAGCGCGACTGCCAGCACACCGCCTGAATTGCCCATCGAGACAAATGCATCCACTTCGCCCTTCTTGAGCATGCGCATGCCGACCACCATGGAGGAATCCTTCTTGCTCTTCGCTGCGGTAGCCGGATGCTCCTTCATCTCAATGACGTCACCGGCGTGGACGAGGGAGATGTCCAGCCCGGATAGGTCGTGCTTGGCCAGTTCCGGCTCGACTATGTTCTGCTTGCCGACCAAGACGATTTCGACGTCATGCTCACGAGCTGCCCAGACAGCTCCCTCTACGTCAGGCTGTGGATGCCGGTCGCTTCCCATCGCATCTACAACAATCTTCATACGCCCTCCCGGAGTCCTGACTCGATCTAGTCAGTAGCGCCGGTGTATTATACTGGAGGGCCGACACTTTGACAACGTAACTGTGGCGCTTGTCAGATTTCCCGGAAGCTCCAGCGGGGTACTGATTCGGCACGGGGTGCTGCGATCCACATCTGTCAATGAGCGCCTGATCATCCAGCACGGCCCAGCGCGTACAGGGCAAGTCCACTGCTGCGTCCACCTGTCGTACCGCTGACAATCATGTCTGCGCAACCGGCAGGGAGTGACACCCGCGCGGCAACCCGACAAGCGCTAGGACAGGAAGAAGCGCTCCGCAATCTCGTAGGGCAGGCTCTTGCGGTTGTCGTCGGTAACTTCGAAGACGATGA
>JBFEPU010000273.1:0-3949 GCA_041549915.1 Anaerolineae bacterium
CATGAGACTCTGGAGAGAGTGACCATGAAGATCGGTTTTGTGTCCACCCGCCTAGCTGGCACAGATGGCGTTTCGCTGGAGACTCACAAGTGGGCGGAAATGGCCTCTCGAATGGGCCACGAGATCTATTACTGCGCTGGGAGGTTGGAGGAAGACGCGCCCAATCCCACACTCATCCCAGAGCTGCACTTCCATCACCCTGAGGCTCAGGCTATGAGCCAGATGGTCTTTGGCTGCATGGAACCGCCAGAAGGGCTAGGACACCGTCTGGGGGAAGCGACCGAGCATCTGGTAAGCCAGCTGGGCGATTGGGTGGATCGCACCGGCATTGATGTAATGATCGTAGAGAATGCCTTGGCCATCCCCATGCACGTTCCCTTGGGTCTCGCCTTGGCACAACTGATCGAACGAACATCCATCCCCACTATTGGGCACCACCACGACTTTTTCTGGGAACGCCAGCGTTTCAGGCTCAACTGCATCCCCGATCTGCTCTGGCATAACTTCCCACCCGACCTGCCTTCGCTGCGCCACGTAGTCATCAGTAGCCTGGCCCGCCGTGACCTGAAGACCTTCCGTGGGCTGGAGGCCGTGCTTGTGCCCAACGTCTTGGACTATGACACGCCTGCGACGGGCATTGACGATTATAACCGGGATTTCCGGCAAGCAATGGGATTCTCGCCTTACGACTGGCTGTTCCTACAGCCCACGCGGGTGGTTGCTCGGAAAGGCATAGACATGGCGTTTGAACTCGTGCGCCGCCTGAGGGAGCCTCGCGCGCGCTTCATCATCACCCATCAAGCAGGTGACGAAGGATTGGCCTACTACCGCCAGCTGCTGAGTCGCTCCCAGGCAATGAACATCGAGGTTCACTACCTGGCAGGGTTTATCGAGAGAAAGCGGGTCGTACGCAACGGCCGCAAGTCCTACAGGTTGTGGGATGTGTATCCGCACGCCGATTTTGTCACCTATCCCACACTCTACGAAGGCTTTGGCAACGCCTTGTTAGAGGCAGTCTATTTCCGCAAGCCGTTACTCGTCAACCGCTACAGTGTCTACGTCGCCGATATCGGTCCCCTCGGTTTCGATTTCGTCGAGGTGGATGGCTGGATCACCGACGACGCCGTTTCTGAAGTGCGCCTTCTGCTGGACGACCCGACGCGACGCCGGGCCGTCGTGGAAAAGAACTACGAACTCGCCCGCCATCATTTCTCGTACCAAGTACTGGAGCAGGCACTGCGGCATCTCCTGGCAGGCTGAGCCCGCAGGATCGCTGCCTATCGTCCTTTGCGGAATGAACCTGAATGGAAGGAAGCACAGCGTGATTGAGTCCGAGAGCCGCATCCGCGATCACCTCACCTTTCTCTACGGCCAGCAAGAAGCGGATAGCGTGTGGTCACAGCTCCAGGCGCTCCTGACGCAATTCGAGGAGCGACCCCCACATCTCCGGATGGAGTCCGCGCCCTCGCGGCGGCTGACCGAGCGCGACGCGTTCCTCATCACCTATGCCGACCAGTTCCGCGAGGCAGGCGTCGCACCTCTGCAGACCCTGCACCAGGTTCTGACCGAAACACTGCAACGGCCTGTGTCCGGTGTGCACATCCTGCCCTTCTACCCTTATTCCTCTGACGACGGTTTTTCGGTGATTGACTACACTCAGGTTAACCCCGACCTTGGAACGTGGGAGGATGTGGAACGACTGGGGCGCGATTTCCGCCTGATGGTCGATGCTGTCGTCAACCACGTCTCGCGGCAGAGCATGTGGTTCCAACGGTTTCTGGCGGACGACCCGGACTATGCGGACTGGTTCATCACCGTAGAACCAGGGACTGACCTGTCCACGGTAGTGCGGCCACGAGCACTCCCTCTCGTCCACGCTGTGCAGACCGCCAGCGGTGAGAAGTGGGTATGGACCACGTTCAGCGAGGATCAGATTGACCTCAACTACGCGCACCCGCCGGTGTTGCTGAAGATGATCGAAATACTGCTCCTCTACGTAGCACAGGGAGCGCAGATCATTCGCCTCGACGCGATCGCCTACGCCTGGAAAAAGCTCGGCACGCCCTGCATCCACCTACCAGAGGCCCACCGCCTGGTAAAGCTCCTGCGCGCGGTGCTGGACGCTGTGGCGCCAGGTGTGCTGTTGATCACCGAGACCAACGTTCCGCACGAGGAGAACATCAGCTACTTTGGGAATCCCATGCCAGGGGGGGGCGGAACCGACGAGGCGCAGATGGTCTATCAGTTCCCGCTGGCCCCACTGGTGATGCACAGCATTCTCTCCGGGGATGCGCGCGTGATCTCACAGTGGGCCGCAGGACTGGACACGCCCGCCCAGCAGGCCACTTTCTTCAACTTCACTGCCTCCCACGACGGTGTAGGCGTGATGCCGGCACGCGGGCTTCTCGGCCAGGCCGAGATCCAAGTGCTGGTGGACACAACACTTGCCCACGGTGGACAGGTGTCGTTCAAGACCAACCGTGATGCCAGCCGCAGTGTCTACGAACTGAATGTCTCCTATTTCGATGCTCTCTCGGACCCCGCGGGTGACGAACCCTTGGCGCTGCAGGTGCAGCGATTCATGTGCAGCCAGGCCATGATGCTCGCTTTGGCAGGTGTGCCGGGCATCTACGTGCACAGTCTGCTGGGTTCGCGCAGCTGGCAGGATGGCGTGGCGCAGACCGGTCGCAAGCGATCCATCAACCGCCAAAAGTTCGACACCGTCGCACTGCGCCGCCAGCTCGCTGATCCCACCTCACTGCGGCACCAGGTATTCAATGCCTACAAACGTCTCCTCCACGCCCGCGCCAGCGAGCCTGCTTTTCATCCGTACGGAGGCCAGCAGGTTCTGTGGCTCAACGACAGCGTCTTCACCCTGCTGCGTTCCTCGCCGGATGGGGAGAGCCAGGTCCTATGCTTGCACAACGTCTCCGGAGAGAGTCAGCCAGCGCAACTCGGTCTCAGTGCGTTCGCGCTGCCCCCGGGGACCTGGCGAGATCTGTTGACTGGCGCAACCTACGACATAGGCGCTGATCCCCCCTCTGTCTTACTGCCGCCCTACGCGGTACGCTGGCTGCGCATCTAGCCGTGCGCAGCACGCCTGCACTGAGTGACGTTGCAGTCATTCAGGGACGTGCCCTCACCCCCTGTCCAGCCATTTCCGCCGAGCAGATGCAGGCAGTATAATCGTCTTCAGCACCACGGGTCCACGGGCTGAGACTCTGTGAGGAGGCTTGTTATGCTACTTGCTGGCGACATCGGCGCAACCAAGACCAGTCTGGCCATCTACTCACCCGAGTTCGGCGCCCGGCGACCGTTGTCAGAAGCGACCTTCCCCAGCTCCCGCTACCCCAACCTGCAAACGCTGGTGCGCGAGTTCCTGGATCAGGTGGATGTGCCGGTCGAGCGGGCGACGTTTGGCGTAGCTGGTCCGGTCGTGGGTGGCCAGGCGAGAGTCACCAACCTGTCCTGGGTAATGGACGAAGAAGAGCTGAAAGCTGCACTGAACCTCTCCTCTGTCCGCTTGCTGAACGACCTGCAAGCCATTGCCTACGGCGTGCCTTTCCTGGAGACTCAGGACCTGCATAGGCTGAGCGCGGGCCAACCGACTGCGGGCGGGGCAATCGCCGTGATCGCGCCGGGCACCGGCCTGGGCGAGGCCTTCCTCACCTGGGACGGTTCCCGCTATCAAGCTCACGCTACCGAAGGTGGGCATGTGGATTTCGCTCCTACGGACGACCTGCAGATGGGCCTGCTGCGCTACTTGCTGGAGCGTCTTGATCACGTGAGCTACGAGCGAGTCTGTTCCGGCATGGGGCTGCCCAACATCTACGCCTACCTCAAGCACACCGGCTATGCCAAAGAACCGACTTGGCTGGCCCAGGAACTTGAGGCCGTGGACGACCCGACGCCAGTCATTGTCAACACTGCCCTTGCCAGGGACACGGAG
>JBFEPU010000274.1:0-3924 GCA_041549915.1 Anaerolineae bacterium
ACGTCAGCCTGACCGTGAAGCGTGGCGAGGTCGTGGTCATCATCGGGCCCAGCGGAGGAGGCAAGTCCACTCTACTCCGCTGCATCAACCACCTGGAGGCAGTGGACAGTGGGCGCATCGTTGTGGACGGCATCCCGCTCACCGACGCGGAGAACATCGACAAGGTGAGAGCTGAGGTGGGCATGGTCTTCCAGCTGTTCAATCTTTTCCCTCACGTCACGGCTCTGGAGAACATCACGCTGGCACAGCGAGTGGTCCGCAAGAGGTCGCGGCAAGAGGCCGCAGCTATCGCCCATGAGCTGCTCGACAGAGTAGGCATTCCGGAGAAAGCCGATGCCTACCCGGCGCAGCTCTCTGGTGGACAGCAGCAGCGCGTTGCCATCGCTCGGGCACTGGCGATGCAACCCAAAATCATGCTCTTCGATGAGCCTACATCGGCCCTGGATCCGGAGATGATCAAGGAGGTGTTGGATGTGATGCTGGATCTGGCGGATGAGGGCATGACCATGGTGGTAGTTTCGCATGAGATGGGGTTCGTCAAAGCGGCTGCCCAACGCGTCGCCCTCATGTGCGATGGACACATCGTTGAGGAAACCACACCAAAGGAACTTTTCACCGCCGCGAAGGAGGAGCGGACCAAGCAGTTCCTCAGCCAGATCCTGATCTAGTAATGCTCGACTCGGCGCTCTGTGCCTGCGCGCAAGCGCTGGATGTTCGGTCTCAGTTCGAGGATAATGATGGCGCAAGCCAAGACGCCATATACTACCACAGCGGGCGGTGAAAGGGAAAGCAAGTACGCAGCCACCATGGCCAACACCATCATCAGCGCCGTGGCGATCGAGGCAATGGACGCCGTGCGCCACAAAAAGGCGGCAACGAGCGCCGCCAGAGCCATGAACGGCACCACATGCGGTGCCAGCGCGGCCACGACCCCGGCATTCGTCATTGACCCCGCGCCGCCGCGAAAGCCAAGAAAGATCGACCGGTTGTGACCCACCACCGCTGCCAGCCCGGCCAGGACTGCACCAGCATCAGTACCTACCAAGGCTCGGGCCACCAGCACGGCTAGCGCACCCTTGCTAAAGTCGCCGACGATGGTGACCAAAGCTGCCTCCCTGCCAGCCGAACGCAGGATGTTCGTGCCCCCGGTGCGGCCGCTGCCATGTCGCCGCGGATCTATGCCCTTCCATAGCCATGCAACCACGTAACCTGTGGGAAAAGCCCCCAGCAGGTAGCCAACAACGGCTGCCCCTGCATAAAGCAGGATCTCCATTGTGCGCATAACCTCCAATATCATGATCCACATCTATAACACGTGCCAGCTCCTGCAGTTGCTCAAAGTCACATAGAGACCTGCGGCCGCCGACGTGCTGTAGTATAGTCTATGCGCTCAGCGTGAGCAAAACCCGGGGCATTCGAGGAGGAGATAAACCGCCCTGATAGCAGGCATCCTGCCTGGTGATGGCGGTAACCCTGCTTGTCGGCTGCGCAACTCGGCCAGGTCAGATAGTTGCTGATTTCTGGTGATCATGTTAGAATTGTTGAACCCTACGATGAGTCCGAGAAGTCTACCACCCCCCAAAGCCCCACAGGTTTCTGAGCCATGAACCGGGAGTCACGGCTGTCGCGAGGTAGGACATGAAGGAGACAATTGGTCAGGCGGTTGTGCGCAATGATGCTTTGGACAAGGTCACCGGCCGCTTGAAGTTTCCCGGTGACCTAAATATGGAAGGACAGCTGTATGCCAAGATGCTGTGGAGTGAACGCCCACATGCTCGTGTCCAGATCGATACCTCTGAAGCCGAGGCCGCACCCGGTGTTGTCGCTGTCCTGACCGGAAAGGATGTGCCTCGCAATGAGTTCGGCCTTATCTTCAAGGACCAACCGGTGTTCAGCTTTGATGTCGTGCGCTCTGTCGGTGACCCCATTGCCATGGTCGTTGCCGAGACGGAGAGGGCAGCAGCACAGGCCCGTGAGCTGATCAATGTGGAATACGCGGACTTGCCCGTGGTCACCGATCCCCGTGTGGCGATGAAGCGAGGCGCGCCAGTGATCCACGAGAAGAAAGGTTCGAATATTCTCAAGACCTACCGCATCCGCAAGGGAGATGTGGAGAAGGGCTTTGCACAAGCCGACGTCATCGTCGAAGACGACTATTTCACGCCCCTCACAGAACACGCCTTCATGCAGCCAGAGGCAGGCATCGGCTACATTGATGACGAGGGACGCATCACTGTGCACAGCACCGGGCAGTGGGCACACGACGACCGACACCAGATTGCCCACGCCCTGGATCTGCCGGAAGAACAGATACGGGTGATCTACACACCAGCTGGTGGCGCATTTGGTGGCCGCGAGGACATCTCGGTACAGCTGGCGCTGGCCCTGGCCGCGTGGAAGTTGCAGAGGCCAGTCAAGATCGTGTGGAGCCGCGAGGAATCCACCCGAGGCCACCACAAGCGCCACGCATTCTACATTCACCACAAACTGGGCGCGACCAAAGAGGGCGAGATCACTGCGATGGACGTCAGAATCGTGGCCGATGCCGGGGCTTATGCTTCGTCCTCGACGGCAGTGTTGGCCAACGCCGTGCTGCTGTGCACTGGCCCCTATAAGGTCCCCAACGTCAAGGTAGATGGTTATGTCGTCTACACAAACAACCTGCGCACAGGCGCCATGCGCGGCTTTGGTGCCCCTCAAGCCATTTTCGCTGCGGAACTGCAGTTATCCAAACTCGCAGAGAAGTTGGGTATGGATCCTGCCACGCTGCGTCTGAAGAACGTGTTGGTGGAGGGATCCAGTCTCGCCACCAATACAGTAGTGCCCGCAGGGGTAGCGGTCCGCGAAACACTGTTGGAGGTCACCGAAACCGCAGGCTGGTCAGACAAGGGTCCAGAGCGGGCACCAGCCGCGCCCAACAGGCGCACAGGGGTTGGCCTCGCCTGCGGTTGGAAGAACGTTGGGTACAGCTTCGGCTTCCCAGAACAAGCTTCCTGCATCGCTGAGTTGTATGGTGAGGAACGGCCGGAGCGCGGTGTGATCAAGATCGGCGCCGCCGAAGTTGGGCAGGGCGTGTCAACAATTCTCGCGCAGATCGCAGCGCAGGCACTGCACCTTCCTTACGAAGCCATTGAGGTTCACGAACTGGATACCTCCATCGTGCCCGGCGCCGGCAGTTCGTCGGCCTCTCGTCATGCCTTCATGTCAGGCAATGCGGTGAAAGGGGCCTGCGAGCGCGCTTTGGAAACCTGGAACCAGGGCGAACGTCCTGCCGTCGTAACATATCAGTACGTCCCGCCCAGGACAACGCCCTTCGACCCAGCGACAGGCGAATGCTACCCAAACTTCAGCTACGGCTATGCCAGCCAGATAGCGGAAGTGCAAGTCGATACCGAAACTGGAGAGGTGGCCCTGACGCGCGTTTTCGCAGCGCACGATCCAGGAAAGACCATCAATCCACAAGCCCTGGAAGGACAAGTGGAGGGTGGTATCGTCATGGCACAAGGATGGGCACTGATCGAGGACTTTATTCAGCAGGACGGATACATCAAGACAAGCCGACTTTCGGAGTACCTGATACCTACTTCGATGGATGCGCCCGGGGAGATCTTCTCCTGTCTGGTGGAAGTCGCTGACCCGCAGGGCCCCTACGGGGCACGCGGCATTGGCGAGATGACCATGATGCTGCTGGCTCCTGCCATTCTCGATGCCATACACGACGCTACAGGCATTTGGTTCAACAAGATTCCGGTAAAGGCCGAAGACGTGCTGCTGGCACTGAAGGGGAAAAAGGGGAGTTCGAGGTAGTATGACGGTTGGCGTGTGCACCATCCATCTTCACATCCCCGCCAATCACTCGCTGAAGGGCAAGCGCCGCGTGCTGAAATCTCTCATGGCTCGGGTGCGCAAGGACTTTAACGTGTC
>JBFEPU010000275.1:0-3905 GCA_041549915.1 Anaerolineae bacterium
ACAACCGGTTGTCTTGCTTGCCTTGGAAGGATGGCCGCCTTGAGCCTGGAGCGCCGGCGCCGCCAGCGCCAGCAGGGCCAGTGCCACGACAAAACACCACATGACCCATGATCTCTTGTTGCGCATTGTGATGATCTCCTTTTGAGTGCGGTTGGGGGCTGCTGCGTGAGGGCCACGCTCCCCCGGATGGGTGAAGGTGCGGAACCTAACCGGCCGGACCCTTCGCCTGCTGACGACAGGCCCGGCACACATCGTGCATGTGTCCACCCCCCTTCTCGACCTCATGTCGCTGGACCAACTTGGATAGCGGCTGAAAGCTGGGAAACGCGCTGGAACGCGTCCAACCCAAGGGTGCTACGACAAAACGTCCGCTGTCCTTGGTGAACGGGTCGCAATCTATCGTGACTTAGGATAGCACGGAAAGGTGAAGAAAAGATGAAAAGAGGCAGCGCCAATGTTACAGTTTTGTAATGTGGGCGGTACCGGCCGCATACTAACGAATGGGCCAACGCATAGGCAAGCCGCAACCCATTGTGGAATGGTTGGCCAGGCGCCGGCGGCTTGAAGGCGCTTGCTGGTTAGTGAGGAATCCGTGGGGTGCCAGTTCCACTATCTGGTACTGGCCCGTGGCTGTGGAGGGGCCGGCGAGCAGGTGCACTCTTTGACCGGGCTGCCGAAATGGCCGCAAGGGCACCTTTGCGTTGCCTTTTTGTCATATCCAGCTGATTGGCCCAAAGCCTCTTGCACCTGCCCATCCTCGTCAGCTGAAGACCTTGGGCGAGCACCTGCGAAAGCGGCGTCTGGATCTGCGTCTACTCCAGAGCGACATCGCAAAGAGACTGGAGGTGAATGAGATGACCATCTGCAACTGGGAGACCAACCGCACCTCTCCACAGTCACGCTTCATTCCCAGGATCATCGACTTCCTCGGCTACGAACCTTATCACAGACGACCTCAGGCTTTTGCTGGCTGGATTATCGCCACCCGCCGGAGACTCGGTCTAGTTCAGAAACGGCTAGCAGGTCTTCTCGCCGTTGACCCAAGCACGCTGGGCCGTTGGGAGAGAGGCAAGAGCTCGCCCTCGAAGAAACTAATGCCGGGACTGAGCGCCTTTCTCGCTTCTTATCTCTGGGACGTCGTAGAGCCTAGAGACTGACTTGGGCAACAGCGCCGCGCTTCGCTCGTTCTTTGGTTTCGTCGACTGGCTGATGGCGAACCGTCACCTGATACCACTTGACTCTCTGCTCCTCAACAGCTTCGTCGCCCTACACAGGTCAGCATATGCTTGGCCAGCAATACGGACAAACCGATAGCACATTGATGTCGCCATTGTGCGTATCTTAGTGGTAAATGGAGTATGTCAGAGAGGTCTCTTGCGTCTTGAAGAGTGGGCACCCGGGCGCGCGCCTGTGGGAGAGGCACCGGAGTGCGAAGTACTGTTGTCTCGAAGCGACGATTGTACCCGCCTCTTGGCGTATGGCTCAACCGCAACAGACGCCGCTGGGGAGGACGATGACTGTTGGACACAGGACGATCAAAACCCCAGCGGTGGCCGCAGCGAGGCCTGCTTGTCCACCAATGGGCAGGTGATGACACGCAGAGAGTAAAGTCTAGTCACCGCCTTTAGGTGGTAACCGGACCCCCAAAGCGGATAGCGTATGTACCGATAGATCGCCCATGTTCGGAGGCAGCCCTCGGGGCATGGGTGTTTCTTGGTTGCCGGAGATGCATGGCCGGCGCCCGGCTGACAGTCACGACCTTGTCTGCGCATGGTTTGCACAGGGCACCATCTTCAGTGCGTCATGATACTGCGGAATCGGAACCGCGTTCTGGCGGCAGGACGACGTCCGATAGCCGTGGTGTCTGCGACGGTTCGGGCTTCGGTACACTATGGAGGGGCACATCGTCACCACGTCGGCAGTTGCGAGCCATAGGGTGAGTACGCCAAAACACGAAGCCACGCTCGTCGAGCGGGCGAAAGCGGGGCAGCCGGCTGCCTTTGCCGAGATCTATGACCGCTATCAGCCGCTGGTCTATCGCTACGTCTTCTACCGAGTCGGGAGCCCAGCTACGGCAGAGGACCTGACCAGCCAAGTGTTCGTGCGTGTGGTCGAAAGAATGGACGGCTATGAGTACCGAGGCCGACCCCTCCTTGCTTGGCTCTATACCATTGCCCGAAACGTGGTAGTGGACCACCACCGCCGCGTGGGAAAGCGCCTTCTGCTGCCGCTGGACAGGCAGATGTGGGCGGAGACGCCCGACCCGGAGGTGGCGGGAGAGCGTGCAGTCATGCGCCGCAGGCTTGCCGCTGCTATCTCTTGCCTCACCGAAGCGCAGCGCAGAGTCATCCTGATAAAGTTCGTGGAGGGTCTCGACAACGCAACCGCAGCAGCGACGCTGGGCAAGTCAGTTGGTGCCGTGAAGGCGCTGCAACACCGTGCCCTGGCCGCACTGCACCGCCTTCTGGCACCGGAATCGCCGGGCAGCTAGGTGTCACCGTCCCCGGCGAGAGCCGTATCTCCAGTCACCGATCAACCGTTAGGCATTGTGAAAGCGCGCCGACACCCACAGGATGCATGAAGCACTGCCTCAGCCCGCTCGTGCCACGGAGGTGTGATCTGCTCGCTTTCGCCTCAGGATTGCATCTGTGAGGTGACCGCGGTGCAGAACGAATTGGATCGTGCGCTAGATACCTGCCTCAGGCAGCTGAAGGAGAGAAGGGCCAGTCTACAGGAATGCCTGGCCCGCTACCCTGAGCACGCGGAGCAGCTGCACCCGCTGTTGCAGTTGGCGATCGAAGTTCGGCGTCTGCCTCGCCCAGTCGCAAGTCCCGACGCCTACCAGGCCGGAAAGCGGAGAATGCTTCAGGCATTGGCCGCCCGGCAGCGTCAAAGGTCAGCAGGCGGCACCCGGTTGGCTCGGCTGGTAATGGCAGCTTCGTTCGCCGTACTTCTCCTGTTGGCGGGCAGCTGGGCAACCCGATCCTGGCTTGACATAGCGGTGGCTCACCCCGCGAGGGTGAACGATGTCAGCGGCCTGGTCGAGATCTTGGAGAGCCAGGGCGGCACGTGGCGTCGGACCTCGACGGGAGACGCGGTCTCGGCAGGGGACCGCATCCGGGCAGCGCCAGGGTCCACAGCCCGTTTCGCTTTCTTTGACGGCAGTACAACGCAACTGACAAGTGAGGCCGAGGTCACAGTTGTTCGAATGAGCGCCAGGCGAGGCGGAGGCTCAAGTTCGATCGTGCTGCACCATTGGCTCGGCCGAATGCATGTCAACGTGCAGACTCCGCGCTCCAGTGCATCGCGTTTTGAGATCCGGACGCCGACTGCGGTTTTGACCGTTCGCGGCACGCGGTTCACGGTAGACGTGCTGCCAGATGGGAGTACCAGTGTGGCGGTCGCAGAAGGAGTAGTGGAGGTCGTGGCGCAGGAAGTCGCGGTGTCGGTCGAGGCCGGGCAGGGGACGACGGTTCTGCCAGACGAACCACCCGCACCGGTCAGGTCGGTGTCCGTTCCTGTTGTGACGCGACAGGAGGACGAGCCGACGGAGACACCCGACCTAGAGGACGATGAGGAGCCAACGGAGACGCGGGAACCGACTGATACGGCAGAGCCGACGGAAACGCCGGAGCCCACTGACACGCCGGAGCCCACTGACACGCCAGGGCCTACAGAGACGCCGGAGCCAACAGAGACAGAGGAACCGACGGAGACGCCGGAGCCGACTGACACACCGGAGCCAACAGAGACGCCGGAGCCAACAGAGACAGAAGAACCAACGGAGACGCCGGAGCCAACGGAGACGCAGGAGCCGACTGACACGCCAGAGCCAACAGAGACGCTGGAGCCGACTGACACGCCAGAGCCGACAGAGACGCCGGAGCCAACAGAGACAGAAGAAC
>JBFEPU010000276.1:0-3902 GCA_041549915.1 Anaerolineae bacterium
AGGAGTCGTGCGCGACTTTCAAACACAGTTCCGCCGCTACGATGGAACCATCATCTGGGTCAACGACATCGCCCGGGCAGTCCGGGACGAACAGGGCCGGGTGCTGTACTACGAAGGGAGCATCGAGGACATCACCGAGCGCAAGCGGGCGGAGGCAGAACTGCGCGAGTACCAGGAGCATCTGGAAGAGCTGGTTGCGGAGCGCACTGCCAGACTTGGCGAGAGTGAGCAGCGCTACCGTACCCTATTCGACGGTGTTCCCATCGGGCTCTACCGAACCACACCTGAGGGAAAACCAATCGTCCTCAACCAGGCTGCGGTGCAGATGCTGGGCTACTCGGGCCAGGAAGAGGCCTTGCTGGCAATGGACTTGATTGACCTGTACGTGAACCGAGAGGACCGCGCGCGATGGCAGGATCTGATGGAGCGGGAGGGCATCATACGCGATTTTGAAACGCGCCTGCAGAGGCGTGACGGCACCAACATCTGGGTGAACGACAGTGCGCGAGTTGTCAGAGACGAGCAAGGTCAGGTGTTGTACTACGAAGGCAGCCTGGAAGAAATCACCACACGCAAAGAGTTCGAGGACGAGATCCGGCGCCGCAAGGAGTACTACGAGGCTCTGTTCGTGAACAACCCGGTCGCCGTGGTGACCGCCGACCTTAACGGAGACATCGTATCCTGGAGCCCGATGGCGGAACAGCTGTTCGGCTACGAAAGCGAGGAGGTCATTGGCAGGGACCTGGACGATATCGTCTGCAACGACGATTCCATCCGAGCGGAGGGCGCCGCGTACACCAACCAGGTCCTGACCACGGGAAACGTAAGAGAAACCACACGGCGAACGCGCAAAGACGGTTCGCTGGTGGATGTGGAACTGCTGGCCTTGCCGGTCATCGTGGCTGGGGAAAGGGTGGGCTTTATTGCCATCTATCACGACATCACCGATTTGCTCAAGGCCCGACGCGAGGCCGAGGCTGCCAACGAAGCCAAGAGCAACTTCCTGGCCAATATGAGCCATGAATTGCGCACACCGCTCAACGCCATCCTTGGCTTTAGCCAGTTAATGGAGGGCCAACCGAACCTGACCGGCGACCAGCAAGAGTACCTGGGCATCATCAACCGCAACGGCGAGAATCTGCTGGGGCTGATCAATGACGTGCTGGAGATGTCCAAGATCGAGGCCGGCATGGTGACGCTGCAGAACAAGAGCTTCGACCTGCACCACCAACTCGACGGGCTTGAGGAAGCATTCCGGTTGCGAGCGGAGCAAAAGGGCCTGGATCTGACCTTCATGCGCGATGAGACCGTACCGCGGTTCATCGTGTCTGATGAAGGGAAGATCGGTCAGGTGCTCAGCAATCTGCTCGGCAACGCAGTCAAGTTCACCCAAGAAGGTGCGGTCACGCTGCGAGTCACGGTTCCTTCCGCGCCGCGCCGGCCGCAAGAGACACGGGCGACACTGCGTTTTGAAGTGGAGGACACCGGCCCTGGCATCTCTGCTGAGGAGCTGCCCACCATCTTCGAGGCCTTTGTACAGTCCGAAACGGGTCGCGCTTCACGTGTGGGAACAGGGCTGGGCTTGACCATCAGCCAGCAATTCGTGCATCTGCTGGGAGGCGAGCTGACGGTCGAGAGCCAGCTGGGGCGGGGGAGCCTTTTCGCCTTTGACGTGCAGGTGGAAGTAGGCTCCCACCAAGCGGCGGAGGCAGAGCCGGCACGTGCACGCAGGCGGGTCATTGGCCTGGAGCCAGGCCAGCCGACCTACCGCCTGTTGGTCGCAGAGGACCGGGAGACGAGCCGCAGACTGCTGGTCGACTTGCTCGCACCGATGGGATTCGAGGTCCAGGAAGCAGCCAACGGTCAGCAGGCCATTGATCTGTCCAAGAGCTGGGAACCGCACCTGATCTGGATAGACATGCGCATGCCGGTGGTGGATGGCTATCAGGCAACCCGGCAGATCAAGGCTGCGGCCGGCAGCCAGGCTCCGGTGATCATCGCCCTGACGGCCTCCGCTTTTGAGGAGGAGCGCCAGCGAATCCTGGCTGCTGGCTGTGATGCCTTTGTCCGCAAGCCATTCCGCAAGGAAGAGATCTTTGACAAGCTGGCCCAGCACCTGGAGGTGCGCTTTGTGTACGAGGACGAACCCGCCGAACCAGCACGACCGGAGGAAGGCGCCGCTGGTGTGGGGCTGCCCAAAGGGGTTACGGCGGCCGACCTGGCACAGCTGCCTGCTGGGCTGGTGGCTGACCTGAAACAGGCAACGATCCGCGCTGACTTGGTGCGGATCATCGACCTGTCCGAAGAAATCCGCGGGCAGACCCCGGCAGTGGCTGATGCGCTGGCCGAGCTGGCCCGCAACTTCCAGTACCAGCAGATCCTGGACTGGATCGAGCGAGCAGGGCGTGATGAAGCAAGCCGCCGAGGCTAGCACGCAAAGGGGAGGCGGACGTGGCCAACGCAGACACTGACGTCAAGAGCCCCGCGACCGGCAGCATACTGGTAGTGGATGACACCTTGGCCAATCTGCGCCTGCTGTCCAGCATTCTGGCCGAGCGCGGCCACCGGGTTCGCCCTGTTCCCAGCGGAGCGCTGGCCCTGGCTGCGGCGCGGGCGGAGCCCCCCGACCTCATTCTGCTCGATATCCTCATGCCAGAGATGGACGGCTATGAGGTGTGCGATCAACTGAAGAACGACCCGGCGACCCGCGACATCCCCATTATCTTCATCAGCGCCCTGGATGCAACACAGGACAAGGTGAGAGCGTTCCACGCGGGAGGGGTCGACTATGTCACCAAGCCGTTCCAGATCGAAGAAGTCCTGGCGCGGGTGGAGACGCACCTGGCTCTGCGGCGACTGCAGAAGGAGCTGCAGCAGGCCAATGAGACCATGGAGCGCGAGCTAGAGCTGGCTGGCAGGGTGCAGGCCAGTTTCGTGCCCCGCACTGTGTTGGATATCCCGGGCTGGCAGCTTTCGGTCACGCTTATTCCGTCGAGAGAGACATCGGGCGACTTTTACGACATCAGCCCCCTGCCAGACGGGCGGGTGGGCTTGCTGGTGGCCGACGTGGTGGACAAAGGCGTAGCGGCAGCGCTGTTCATGGCCCTAAGCTGGATACTGGTGCGCACCTATGCTGAGGAATACCCGAACCAGCCTGACCTCGTACTCAGCGCGGTCAACGATCGGATCTTGAGGGACACGGCCGCAGATCAGTTTGTGACCGCATTCTACGGAGTGCTGGACCCGCAGACCGGGAGGCTGGTGTACAGCAATGCAGGGCACTGTCCACCATTCCTGATCAGCGCACAAGATGAGGAAGAGCCGCAGAAGCTCGTCAGGACCGGCATGCCGCTGGGCATTCTGGAGGACGCAAGCTGGGAGTCACGGTCGGTTGACCTTGGCACCGGCGACGTCCTGGTGCTGTACACGGACGGCATAACCGAGGCCGAGAATGCCGACAGCGCGTCCTTCGGCGAGGAGGGTCTGGTCGCTTCCGTGCGAGCGACGCTGGGCGAGCCGGCACTGGCCATTCGCGACGCCATACTGGCAGAGCTTCGACGCTTTGTGGGGACGGCGGCCCAGTTCGATGACATCGCCTTGGCGGTCGTGGTCCGGGATGCGGGGGAGCCGGACAGGCCGGCCTGAGCGGGTGCGCCGACCTATGCAGCGAGCGCTGCGCAGCCCGCGGCACAAAACCTGGGGAGAGACAAGTAGCGGCCCCTGGAGCAAGCTCCAGGGGCCGCTCATGTGGTTATGCAACGCTAGCGAGGCAGAGCCTGGCCGCCCCGCCCTCGCATGGCCTCAGCGCCGCTGCGTGCTACTTTATGTGGATGACAATCTCGCCGCCAGCGATGGCCTGGTCGGACCCGTTGTCGTACACCACGTGCTCGGTGCCGTTCTCC
>JBFEPU010000277.1:0-3866 GCA_041549915.1 Anaerolineae bacterium
CGCGCCATGCGACTCGGCGATCTGCGCCAGGCTTTCGGGAACGCGATACATGCCGCCCGTTGGCGACCACACGCCGTCGGCCAGCTCAGAATACTGCACCAGGCTGTACGTTGCCGGTGCATCGTAGGGGCTGATGCCCAGATACATGTTTTGGAAGGTGAATGCCGCCTTGAGATGGGGTTGCTGAAAGAAATCGCCCACGTTGTCATAGTGCCTGACGAGCGCTTTCAATTGGAACAGCAGCCGCAGATTCTGGGGGTTGAAATAGTCCAGTGCGCGGCAAAAGCTGCGTCCCAGGAAATGCTGCCGCACGAGATGGAAGGCTTGATGACCCTGCACCAGGTAGCGCAGCAGGCCCGCAAAGCTGCCCGGTTCGATGGCTTCCAGCTGTGATCGCAGTGTGTGCAGATCGGCGGTGAGATCGAGATGTGCGCCGTCGTCAAAGTGCAGGCGATAGGTGGGCTCGAAGCGCCGCAGATCGAGGTGATCCTCCATGCGCTGGCCCAGCGCCGCGTAGGTCTCAGCATACAGCTCGGGCATCATCAGCATCGTTGGGCCAAGGTCGTAGCGGTGCCCGTCGCGCACAAGTTGGCCGCATCGCCCGCCGGGAGCCGCATTCTTCTCCACCACTGTCACCTGGTAGCCGCTGCGGGCCAGATGTGCAGCGGTGGATATGCCAGCCAGTCCGGCTCCGATCACGAGGGCAGTGTTGTAGTGCATGTGAACTCCTTATGCATAGCCCTCGCTCTGTTGGGTCGCTCCGGACCGGACGATCGACCATGGTTGGCTGGCGCCTGTGTCCTGCAGGATGCGCTGCGTGGCAAAACGGGCAGAGAGCAGGACAATCGGCAGGCCACTGCCCGGATGGGTGCTGGCTCCCACAAAGTACAGGTTGCGGTAGCGGGCATGCCGGTTCCGCGGACGGAAATACCCCATCTGCAGCAGGTTGTGCGCCAGGCCCAGCGTGGAGCCCTTGGTCAGGTTGTACCGCCCCAGCCAGTCGTTCGGCGTGTAGCTCACCTCAACCTGGATATGCGCTTCTAGATCGCCACCGCCGACCTGCCCCAGGCGCTCGAGCACCGCCTGCCGTGCTCGCGCTTGGATGCCGGACCAGTCTTGAGGCGCGGAAGGGTTGATGTGTCCTACGGGCACCACGACAGTCAGGGTGTCATGCCCTGCGGGAGCCAACGAGTCATCAACGGCCACGGGCCTTTGCACATAGAAGGTTGGTTCCTCTGGCAAGCTGAGATCTTTCAACACGCGGTCCAGGCTCCGGCGGTAGTCGTCGACCGCGAAGAGGTTGTGCAGTCCCAGCGCGGGGAATGGCTTGTCGAGTCCCCAGTAGAAAGTCACGGCCGAGCAACTGTAGCGCTTCCCCTCGAGGCGACTGGCGGCACCGTCCTCGGGCAAGAGATGGCCGTACACGTATGGCAGGTCGGCATTGGCTACCACAATGTCCGCTTCCATCTGCCGCCCGTCGGCCAGCGTCACACCAGTGGCCTCACTGCCGGCGACTTCGATCCGTTGCACGGCAGCGCCGTACTCGAATCTCGCTCCGTTTCCCTCAGCAATGTGGGTCAAGGCCTCGACCAAGCGGTACATGCCTCCCATCGGGTACCAGACGCCATCCGCATACTCCGCATAGTTCAGCAGTGAGAAAATGGCCGGTGCTTCGCTGGGGCTGAGGCTGAGGTACATGTCGCAGAAAGTGAACGCAGCCTTCAGCCGCGGATCGTTAAAGAACCTCCCCACATCGTCGTGATGCGTGGTCAGCAGCTTCGTCCCGAAAAGCGGCAGCCGGGCCACCAGGTGCCCCAGGTCTCTGATGCTGTGGAAGCTTCGCTCCGTCAGATGAGCAAGGCCCAGCTTGTAGTTGCGCTGTGCCTCCTTCAAATACCGCAAAAAGCCCCCAAAGCTGCCTGGCTCGATAGCCTCCAGTTGCACCTGCATGACGTGCAAGTCAGAGCTGAGACGCAGCGAGGAGCCATCGTCAAAGTAGAGGGTGTAGCTGGGATCGACACGACGCAGGTCGAGGTGGTCTTCTATGCGCTCGCCCAGGTCGGCAAACATCTGCGCAAAGATCCGCGGGAACAGGAAAAGCGTGGGGCCGGTGTCAAAGGTATGCCCATCTTTGACCAGCCGGTTGCAGCGCCCACCCGCTCGCTCCTGCTTTTCCACTACCGTTACATCAAAGCCGTGTCGCGCCAACAGGGCAGCGGTGGCGATACCACCGACCCCGGCGCCAATCACAATGACAGATTCCAAAGTTGCATCTCCCAAGATCGCAGCATTCCTGACTGGCTTTTGACGACTGCTGGCAGACTGTTCAGTACACCACCTCACCAGCTCTAAGGTCGCCAAACCAGCGCATGAACGTTGTGTTGTAAAGAACCAATAGCAACCGGTCCGCAAAGCGCCAGTCTGCGTCGAACGCCTGCTGCGGACAACCGGTCAGGCACCGATAACACCGCATGCACTGCTCGCCCAATACCGGTCGCGGCAAAAGACGGATATTGTCCATTGGACAGGCACGGGCGCACCATCCGCACCGATCGCACTTGTCCGCATCCAGCTTCGGCTCCGGCATCCACACACGCAACACGGCGTCCGATACGACCCGCCCCAAGAGGTCGTACAGACCCCAGCCGGGCCGCAGCGCATCGGGCCTGTTTGCTGGCACGGGAACAGAACGGCCCGCTGCAATGTGCGCAGCCAAGCCCCTCGCAAAGCGTCGCGCCTCCGTCAGATCCTGCGCACTGGGGCGCCCCCGAAACTGGCCGGTCATGTGCGGAGCAGGATGATGCACCTGCCCCCGCGCCAGGAACCCGCCCAGCACACCTGCCCCTCTCTTGCGCAACCGGCGGGTTAGGTCGTACAGAACCCTCCCCGGAGCCGCGCTGGACGTGGCAAACACGAACGCGTGCTTGCCAGCGAGAGGCGGCAGAGCACACAGGAAGCGCTTGATGGGCGTGGGTGCCTGGCTCGATCGACAGCCGGTGCCCACTCCCAGCAGGTCGCACCTGACCACATCGTCGGCAGTGGCCTTCTGCAAGGAGATCGTTGTGGCTCGCTGCCCTTCGTCCCGAAACGCCTCCGCCATGGCTGCGGCGAGCTTGCGCGTGTTGCCGCTTTGAGAGAAGTAGATCAACGTCACATCCATGAGCATTCAGGGCACGGACAACGTGGATCGCACCGCCTTTTGGCGCGTGGGATAGTATACGAAAGTGGCGTCCCGTGTCAACCTTGGAGCGTACTCAGCAGGGAGACGACTGGGTCTTGGCAGCCAGGGCGTCACGGCACGCCCCCGCGCGAGAGGCCCCACGTCACTAGGCAAACGCCGTGGCAGCCGCGAAGCCGAGCCTCAACAGGCCTGCGCTGGGCTCCGCACCGTTGGGCAGCTATCTTGCGCTGGATCCTAACCGCTTGAAGTGGATTCCCCTGGAGCTTCACCGAAGCTCCCCATCATGCGCTGTCACATCTCCGCTGGGTCGCACTCGCCTGCGCCCAGCTCCGCCATCATGTTCCCCATCATCCCGGACATCACGCGCGACAGCATCTTGGGCACCGCATCGGTGGCGAAAGCTACGGCGGCCCCACCGCCAATCGCACCCAGGATCGCCGCAAGAATGTAGCCACTCTTGCCAGACCTTTTGCTTGCCAACTTCCACTCCTTTCTGACTGGGCAGCCGGTGGACAAGTTTCCAGCGAGCGGAAGACCCGCTGGCCTCTGCGCTTCGCAGACTGCCTCTACCTTCTCTTGACGAAGACGTCGAATAGAATGCCAGCTCCGATGAGGATCAGCAAGATGGCAAAGACCGGCAGGTCGATGCCAAACACGGCCCCCACGCCCGCGGCAAAGGCCAGCA
>JBFEPU010000278.1:0-3819 GCA_041549915.1 Anaerolineae bacterium
ATCCGCTACCCACAGGGGCAACGCATCCTGGGGATAGTAGCACCATTTCACGCTATCCGTGCCGCAGCGGTCAATGATCTGGTCAAAGTTGCAGGACATGGCCACAGTCTCCTCGAATTGAGTGGCTTTCACAGGCCGGGCGAATTGTACGGTAAGAAGGGGCAAGAGGCAAGACCACGATCGCCAGTGACCAGGCACCTGGGGCATGTCACAAATCATCCTCTTTCAACTCTGGCGCCAGCGCGGGCAGCCCACCTCACGGCGGCAACTCTACCACAGTCAAGACGGACGGCCGGAACCAGGGTGACTGCGCCCGATAGCCCACATCCTCCCGAGCGGTTCCTGCCAGTTGCTGCCCGGGCCAGTTCCGTCTATAATCGACGCCAGCAACCGCAATTCGAATCACCTGGAGGGTACGGATCTCGTGGTCAGACGGACGAACCAGGAGTGGCTGGAAGCGCTGCGCGGGCCAGAACGTGAACAGCCGCTGGCCGATCTCCGTACGATCCTGGTGCGGGGGCTGCGCGTCGCGCTGGCCGGTCAGCCCAAGGTGACTGAGGACGACCTGGAGGACTTTGTGCAGGAGGCGCTGCTCAGAATCCTCGCGGCCCTGGATTCGTTCCGCGGTGAGTCGCGCTTTACCACTTGGGCGCACAAGATTGCCATACACGTGGCGCTCAGCGAACTGCGACGCCGGCGGTGGCGCGATGTGTCCTTGGATTCTCTGACCGCTGGCATGGATGCCGATTTCCTCCCAGAGACGTTTGCCGATCCCTCGGCTGGCCCGGAGGAGCACGCCGTACAGCAGATGGTGCTAGACACACTGCGACGTGCGATCCGCGACGACCTTACGGACAGACAACGCCGGGCGTTGGTCGCTGCGCGCGTTCACGGCATGCCAATAGAAGAGGTAGCGCGCGGAATGGGCACCAACCGCAACGCACTCTACAAGCTGCTCCATGATGCCCGCCAGCGCCTGCAGAAGGCATTGGTCGCCAGAGGACTACCGCCCGAACAAGTGCTCGCCGCCTTTGGCATACAAGCCGAGGTAAGAGACGCCGCCACGAAAGCATCCAAGATCTAGGAGCGGTGAGAATGAAGGCCGAACTTGAAGCCTCTGAGCTGAAGAAGCTGGTGCGTGATGTGCTCAGCACTCGAAGCAACGAGATAGACTGCGACGAGTGTCTCCAGCAACTCGACGAATTCGTGGAGATGACGCTGGCAGGTCAGAGCGCCGCCGATGCAATGCCATTGGTACAGCATCATCTGGAGCAATGCGACTCTTGCCGCGAAGAGTTTGAGGCGCTGCTGGCCGTGCTCACCTCGCTCCTGTAGGTCAATTCCCAACCCACACCTCTGATTCTGAATTCAAACCTGCGCTCTGGCTCTATTGTCTGTGTAGCTCCGCCCTCACCTGGGGTTTCGGTGCCCTTTCAGCAGTGACAGAGATCCAATCCGCAGGGCAGGGCCTATCCTACCCAACGCCTCCGTAGCGGCGAAGTGACCTGAGCGCTGTGTATCAGCATCCGATTCAGTTGCGGGGCCCTGGCCACATGTACCTGCTGCGGGGAGGCCACAATGCTACCTAGACTCGCCACATGGCGCGCGCGGCGACACACTGCAGCCCAGAGTGGGGACGCCCTTGGACGCCCTGCTGAGCCTGGGCGACCTGGGGCATTTGCCCATTATGAAGCTGAGAAAGAATCCATAGCCATATGACGGCCACATCGTGCTCAGAATGTACAAGCCCACCTTCCCAAGGAAGACGGGCTTTTCCTGAGCTCTCGACTGACAGCGGAGCGGGCCCACAACAGCCTGCATCACGCCGTGGGGTCCCGGCGTCAAGCCTCGTCAAGAACATCCAGCAGGATCCAGGCTGCGCGTTCAGCGACCAGGGAACACGAGCCCATCCCACCGGGAGAACGCACCCGGTCGCGCAATGGACCGCACAGCGTGGTACCGAATTCAGCGGCGAATCGCTCCCTGTACCGGCTCGCCAGCTGGAAGGCTCGCTGATCGTCCTCGTGCTCAGTGCTGCGCCCGTGGAGGGCGCCAATCACCAGCACACCACCGCTGAGGGCACCACAAACCTCCGCGTAGGTACATCCGATTCCTCCGCACAATCCGGTGGTCAGGCGCACCATCATGGGATCGAGGCTGCCCAGCACGTGCTCGCCGACGGCGAGCATGACCGCTTCGGCTCAGTGGAAGCCGCGCTGCATCAGCTCGCGGGCTTGGGAAGCTACCTGATTGCGCTCATTGGCCATGGGACGTCACCCTTTCTAACCCTGCATTCTAGACCTGCCGCTGATTATACCACGTCCTTCTCGAGATGCCCACGGCAGCGCTTGGAGCCGCGCTGAGAGACCCGACGGCCAGGGACTCGTTGCTGCGCTTCACTGCGGAGCCTGCACGACATGCAAGTTCGGTGTGTGTATCCAAAACGGATACGACCGAACCACCGCAGGCTGCGCACCTGCTTCGCAGAACTGTGTGTAGCAGGGCACAGGCAGGTGCCTTGCTGTTGTATAATCGCAGTATCGACGGACCCATGCTTGGCGACTGCACAGCACCCACCCGGAAGGGACCATGAGAACAAAGCCCCTCCTGTACATTGTGGCAGCTACGATCCTGATCGTGGCATACGCTTTCCTCGAGCCCCATTGGTTGACCGTGCGCGAGGTGCACATCACCGATCCTGATGTCCCCCCCGCTTTCGACGGGATAAAGATCGCCTTCCTCGCCGACATCCATCACGGCCCTCAGTTCTCGCGTGCCCGCGTGGCACACGCCGTTGACAGGACCAACCAGCTACGTCCGGACATCATCCTGCTGGGAGGCGACTATGTATTCGGCGATCCCAGCTACATCGTCCCGTGCTTCAAGGAGTTGGCCAGGCTCCAGGCCCCACTTGGTACATTGGGTGTCCTGGGCAACCACGACCACTGGCAGGGCGCTGTGTTGACCAGCGAGAGCATGATCGGGGCGGGGATCGAGTGGATTAACAACCGAGCACAATGGGTTGTGCGCAGCGGCCAGAGGATCAGAATCGGCGGCGTGGGCGACCTGTGGGAGGGCTCTCAGGACATCGCCGCCACCGTAGGCGATGCCAAAGACGAAGACTTGGTAATGCTGGTGTCACACAACCCCGATTATGTCGAAACGTTGTCTACAGCGGCGGTGGACCTGGTCTTTAGTGGTCACACGCACGGCGGGCAGGTCACCTTCCTCGGGCTGTGGGCGCCTTTCGTGCCATCTCAATACGGCCAGAAGTACCGCAGCGGCGTGGTGAACACGCCGCGGACCACCACCATCGTCAGCAACGGGATTGGAACCATCCCGCCGCCCGTTCGTTTCTTCGCCCGACCGGAGATCGTGCTGGTGTACCTGCACAGAGGTGTGTAGGCTCAGCTCCCCGAAAGCTCAAACGGAATTCCGCACACGGCGTGATTCCTCTCGGCCACCCGTGCACTGCGCGGGATGGTTGCACTCAGCTTGCGAGAAATGGATGGACCGCCATCAGTCGGGCTTGCGCTCTCGGCCGCCTTCGACCCACCAGAAGCGGGACCAGCTTCGTCGCCGCGCCCAACACGTCTGGAGTGCCCGAGTATCGGCATGGCCCGTCCGGCAGCCGCACGCCAAGGGAACCATCGGAAGCAGCAGCCATCTCGTTCTCCTTCATAGCATGAGCCATGCACTGCTCCATGCACGCATCCAGTGGGTCAGGGAGACAAAGAAGAGACAGCCGACCCCGGTGCCGAGAGAAGGCCGGGCGGGTAGCCGGCTGTGCGCACCCGAAGCTACAGCGTCGAAGCGCTG
>JBFEPU010000279.1:0-3819 GCA_041549915.1 Anaerolineae bacterium
AGGAGGTTATCGCTGACGAACCGTTGCAGCATGTCGAAGAAAGCGTTCGTGGCGCCTTGCGCTTGCTCGACCTGCAGCTGCAGTTTGCCCAGGTACTTGTTGACCTGTTCCCGGGTGCTCGGCGATACAGTGCTGCCGCGAAAATGCTGCGGCATTCCGGGCAGCAATCCGCGATACTGTCCCGTGGCGGTTCGATGGGTTAGGCTGGCCAGCAGCGCGTGGGCCTGGCTGCGGTTCAAAGTGAAGCCGAGCTGGTCTGTCGCGCGTGCTTCAAGTTGATGCGCTTCATCGATGATCAAATGGTGGTACTCGGGCAGAACTCTGTTGTTGACCATCATGTCGGACAGCAGCAGAGAATGATTCACGACAATGATATGCGCGGCCTCAGCATGCCGACGCGCCCGATACAAAAAGCAGCGTCCTGCTCTGTGGTGGGGGCAGCGGTCCCCCAGGCAGGTCTCCTGCTGGGCCTGGACGTTCCTCCATACGGCGAGTTCGTTGTCGCGAAGGGACAGTTCCGCACTATCACCGCTTTCCGTAGCTGGAAGCCAGGCAAGGATCTTGGCCAACACCTGCACTTGGTCCGCATCCACGGACTGGCGTTTCCTGAAGAGCCTGAAGCGACGCAGGCACAGGTAATTGCTGCGTCCCTTGAGCAGGGCTGCACGAAAGTCAATCGGTAGCAGCCTCTTCAGATCTGGGATGTCCTTGTTGAAAAGCTGATCCTGCAAGTTGATGGTGTTGGTCGACACGACCACTGGCTGGCCATTGCGCACCGCAAAGTAAATGGCAGGGATCAAGTAGGCCAGCGATTTCCCGGTCCCCGTGCCAGCTTCGGCAAGGATCTCGAAGCCTTCGTTGAACGCTTGAACTACTGACCTGAGCATTTCGATCTGCTGGGGACGGTGTTCGTAGCCGGGAAATGTCTTCGCCAGCAACCCGCCAGGCGACAGCATGGCGACGAGCTGCTCCTCGTCGAGCAAGACCCTGCTGGCCACTGGCCGCAGCGGCTCCAGTCGGTCCCTGCGACCCAGTACCAAGCCAAGCGATGCTGTGTCCAGATCGCCTTTGGCCCGCAGTTGTTCACGTACCGAGCCCGTGAAGGCTGTGTGTGCCCGCTCACGCTCCAGATCACGGAAGACGCTCTTCAGGGGCCAATAGGCCCGAGCGGCCATGCGGTTGATCTCCTGCAACACGTCCATGTCCATTGCCAGCCCGCGTTCGTACAAAGCCAGGAAGAGATCCTTGGTCGCCAGCGCGTCGTCCAGGGCTCGATGGTGCTCCTTGAGCTCAATCCTGAGCAAATCTGCCAGGGCTGCAAGCCCGTAGCTCGTGGCTTCTGGCACCAGAATGGAGGCCAGATGGAAAGTATCCACAGTCTGGTTCTCGAGCAAGATGCCGTGCGGTCTGAGGAACGCCAGGTCAAAGCGTACGTTGTGACCTATGACTGGCAGGTCTCTTGCGAACCTGGCCAAAGGGGTGGTGACGGCGGAGATGCTTGGAGCCTCTTGCAGTTCTTCGGGCTGGATGCCTGTCAGCAGCTGTATCTTGTAGGGCAGACGCCGCTTTGGATTCACCAGTGTTGACCAGGTGTCCAGGACCTCTCCATCGCGGAACTTGACGGCGGCGACTTCGATGATTGCGTCTCGCGCTTCGTCCAGCCCGGTGGTTTCGATATCGAGGGCGACATAGGTGCGACCCATACAACTCCAATCCCTGCCCTCAATGCCGCAGGGCGCGGCACCGTCTGCAGATGGCAGGCCATGGCCCTGTCAAGAGGGGTTTAGTAGCGGTGATTCGCTAGATGTCTTCCAAGTGATACAACACAATAGTGGCCGTTGCCAAGGCAGCCGTCTCAGCACGCAGAATGCGTGGGCCCAGGCTGACCGGGGAAATGCCGTAGCGGCGCGCCTGGTCGACTTCGCGGTTGCTGAAGCCACCCTCCGGCCCAACCAAGATATGGATCGAGAACGGCTTACGGATGACCACCTCCCTCCCCTGCACGCGGGACGGGATAGTGGAGGAGCCCGTGAGCATGGCGCGCAAGCTCATCACCCTCTCATCTTCCCACGGCAAGAGGGCCAGATCTGCTCGCCTCGCTCTCTCGCAGGCCTGTGGAAACAGCAGCGGTTCATGCAGGCGCGGCAACCGAGCGCGCCGGGCCTGCTCTGCGGCCTCTTGAATGATGACGCGCCAGCGCTCCAGTTTCTTCTTGCTCACCTCATTCACACTGCCAATCACACACCGATCAGAGACCATGGGCACGAATTCTACAATACCCAACTCCGTGCCCTTTTGAACCACCCACTCGAGTTTGGCGCTCTTGAGTAGGCTCTGGTACAGCGTGATTTTCGCTCTCGACTCGGTACGGCCCAGTACCTTGCGCTCTATCCGTCCGCTCAACCGTTCGCGGCCCACTTCGACCAACCGCACTTGGTACTCCCAACCAGAGTCGTCCAGCACGACGATGGGATCATCGACTCTCAGGCGCAGAACGTCCCGGATCTGGTGCACTACTTTGCCGCTGAGGGTTACCGTATTCTCTTCTATCCAGGAAGGGGGGATGAAGAATCGGTGCATGTACAGGCAACGGAGACACGCAAACCGGCGCTGGTTGGGCAGCGCCGAGGGTCATGCTGTGTCGTTGTGTCCGCTCTCCTTTCCAAGTCGTGTTTGGCGGCCGACCAGTGCCACCCAGTCCTTCTGTGTATAACGTTCCAGGACCGTCAGGCCTGCGGCAGTCAGACCTTGGCGCACAATCTGCTCCTGTGCTTCGATGATCCCAGAAACCACGAACAGGCCATCCGCAGCAAGGCAGGTGGAGATAGCCTCCGCCGATCGAACGATCACGTTGGCCAGGATGTTCATGAACAGCAGATCAAAGGCTCCGTCCCAAAGCCCGGTGGCATTGAACGTCCCGACGGGGCCGTCAGGCCCCTCACCTGGGGACAACTCGCACAGAGAGGCCCTTTGCAGTGACACGGTTTCCTGGACGCCATTGCGCACGATGTTCTCTTGTGCCACTTTCAAAGCCGTGCCATCCGCATCTACTGCGACCACCTTTCCAGCACCCATTCTGGCGGCGGCGATAGCGAGGATGCCTGAGCCAGTGCCCACGTCCAAGACGGAATCGCTCGCCCGCAGATGCTTCTCCGCTGCCAGCAGGCACAGCCGGGTGGAGGGATGCAGCCCGGTCCCAAAGGCCAGGCCGGGATCGAGTTCAATCACGATCTCATCAGGGGTAGCACCATAGGACTGCCACGACGGTTTGATCACCGTGCGACGTCCAATGCGTTGCACGTCATAGTCCGATTTCCAGGCCTCCTGCCAGTCGGTCTCAGCCAGATGCCGCACGGACAAGGGGGGAAGAGGGTAAACCTGCCCCAGGTGCCACACCGCCTCCTCGATCTGATACAGATTGGCTTCTTGATCAGTCGGCAGGAACGTCTTGACCCTGACCACATCAGGTTGAGAGGTCTCAGACCACAGTTCCTCGACGATAGCCCCGCACACGCTGTGCTCGTGGAATACGGCGCTCACCGCCTCCGCCACCTCACCGTCGGCTTCCATGCTGATCTCGATCCAGCCCAAATCAGTCGGATCAGACGGCACGGGCGGTCGGTCTGGGCCAGTGGGGCTCACATGCGTCTCGCTCATTTACATACCGAGGGCATCCCGGAGTTTGTCAAACAAGCCCCGATTGTCTTGAGGAATCGGTTCTCTCCCCAGTGTCTTGGCAAGCTCGCGGAGCAGTTCCTTCTGTTCCTCAGACAGTTTGGTCGGCGTGGCAACAAATACCGTCACCAGCAAGTCCCCGCG
>JBFEPU010000280.1:0-3804 GCA_041549915.1 Anaerolineae bacterium
CGGCTGAATCGCTGACAGTTGGTGGCTAGCCGCGCTCGCCAGGAGCCATCGGAAGTGGCACCTCAGCTATCCACTTGGCTCACCAAACACTTGCGCACCGAAGCGGTAGAGGATGGCTCCTTTCTGCCAAGCGTCCTCTGGCAGGCCCGCTTTGGCGCATACCTGGCGCAGGAACTCCTCTCGGTCCCAGCCCTCCTCAATGGCGACTTGCGGTAGCAGCACGCCCGAGAAGGGGCCCATGCTGATGTACAGACCATCTCTGCCGACTTGGATTGCTTCCAGCTTGTCCACATACTGCATCGGGAACAGCACCGAGATCTCGATATCGACTTCTGCGAGTTCTTCTTTGGCCACGGGGGGAAAGCGTGCATCTTCCGTGGCGGCAGCGATTGCCACGTCCTGAACTGTGGCATAGAGCTGCTGATTGCTGCTCATATGGCCAATGCAGCCGCGGAGTTGGCCTGCCTTCTTTAGAGTCACGAACGCTCCGTTGGGCTGCAGAAGAGCGGGCTGATCGACCGTGTACTGAGGTGACGTGCCGCCTGTCAGGACTTGTTCCAGAGTCTCCCGCGTGATTCGCAGCAGCATTGCCTGCTCCTCAGCGTTGAGCACGGCCGTCTCTCCCTTCCAGAACATGACAGCCCCGTATCCGACCACCTGGCTCTTGTCACCGAATGATACATCGCCGGAGTTGGCATACTGCAGCAGTGTGACGCGATTCGCTCCCAGTTCGAGGGCGGTCATCATCGCTGTAAGTGCGGGTCCCTCTCCACACAGCGTGCACGACAGGTTGGGTACGCCGGCCGCCATCCATGTTCTGGTGTTGTTCACGACAGCCTGTGGTGCCAGAGAGCTGATCGCTTGCAGTGTGCTGAGGTCAACTTGCAGGGCAACATCGTAGCTGGGGTAGTGTGACATGTCTGTGCTGGCAACAATCAGTGCCTTCTTGCCCCTCAGTACGCGAGCCAGCGCATCGCCAAGGGCCTGACAGTTCTCCCACGAGGGTTCGCCAATGAGGATTGGAACGAAGGCGCTGGAGCCCAGCACCTGCTGCAAGAAAGGCAATTCCACCTCAATCGAGTGCTCATTCAGCTGCACCTGCGTATCAGCGACGATGTGCTCGGGGGCAGCATCGAGAAGGCTCTGAGCCAGCTCGCTATCGACGGGCATCAAGCCGAGTGGGGTAGAGTATGCTCCGGTCGGCCAGACTGAGATCTTGCGAAAGCTCGCCACACGGTGATTGGTTCCGATCAGGACGACGGCCTCGTACTGTCGGCCTTGGAGCTGCCTGAAAGCCATGGCTGCTACCCCGCCGCTGTAGACATAACCGGCATGGGGTACGATGAGCGCAATCGGCTCCTGGGGCACCTGTGAGCCTTGGCGCAGCAGCCCTTCCACAGCTGCTTCCAGCTGTGCGGGCTCTGCTGGATAGAACGTACCAGCGACCGCAGGCGGGCGGATGTGCCCGGCCCGAAGAGTTGGCGTTTCGATCGAACCAGGACTTGGCTTCGCGGTGGGGGTGCCTGGGGCCTGGCAGGCGGCCACCAGAAGCATAGCGAGCAACGCCGAACCCAGAAGGCTACGTGTCACAGGCCTGCGATGAGCCATTATCATACTCCTCATGACACATGCTGGGCCGACCACAGCCAACCCTCAACACATGGCGTTGGTATTCCACACGACCGTGCGCGCCGGTCCCAAGCTGTCAAGGGCGTGCCACTGACTCGAGCGGTGTCGCAGCGAATGGCGAAGTGGCATGCCCAGGCAGGTCGTTGTGCAGCGGCTCGCCCCTCAAGGCTTCAGCAAGATAGCAGGATCCACCAGGAACCGCGTGGTCCAGACCTGACCGGTGTCGGGATGTATCATGAGCGAGGACAAAGTCCGAGCCACGAACCCGGTGCAGCTCGCCAAGCACATCACTACCCCACCGTTCACCGAACGCTGCTGAGACGTCCCAGGGTGATCATTGGCATTGATATGCCCCCTGACTCACCCTCCCAACCCAGTCCTCACGCCCTTATCGTTCACAGGTCTGCAGATACGCCTCCAGGCGCCCAAACGCGGATTGGATGTTCTCGATCGAATTCGCGTATGAGAACCTGAAGAAGCCTTCGGCTCTGCTCCCAAAGTCGATTCCTGGCGCGATAGCGACCTTGGCTTTTTCCAGGATGTCAAAGGCCAGTTGGTAGGAGTCCGTGCAGCCGATACCTCTAGCGTCCGCGAACACGTAGAAAGCCCCGGTCGGCTCTACTGCTACGCCAAAGCCCAGATCGCGCAACCCAGCGATCATGAACTCGCGGCGCTGATTGTACGTGGCGATCATCTGAGCGACCTCGGGCAGCTCTTCTGTCAGGGCAGCCAAACCGGCCCACTGGGACACCGAGCTGGCGCAGATGAACAGGTTCTGCTGGCTCTTCTGAATGGGGCGAACGAATTCCTGGGGGGCGATGACATAGCCGAGGCGCCAGCCGGTCATCGCGTACAGTTTGGAGAAGCCGTTGAGCACGAACGCGCGCTCGGTGAACTCGAGGATGGAATGTTCGCGTTCGCCGTAGACCAGTCCGTGGTAGATCTCGTCGGATATGACATAAAGTCCAAGCTGGCCTATGTGCTTGAGGATGCTGGCCGGGAGGATGTTGCCCGTCGGATTGGATGGCGAGTTGATGAGAATCGCTTTCGTTCGCGGGCCGATCTTCTCATGCACTGCGCCGGGCTGAAAAGCCCAACCCTCCTGGGCGTGAACGGGCACAAATACCGGCTGTCCCTCGATGTAGCGGACAAAGTTGGGATAGCAGGCGTAGCAGGGATTCGACAGGATCACTTCGTCACCAGGGTCGATTAGTGAGGACAGGGTGAGCAAAAGCCCATGCGACGTGCCCATGGTCACGATGATCTGGTCAGGCCTGACGGAGACACCGTAGCGCTTGTTGTAGTGCGCTGCGATAGCCTCCCTTAGCGGCAGGATGCCCAGGCTGTGCGTGTAGTGGGTTTCGCCACGCTCTATCGCTGCGATCGCAGCTTCTCGGATCCTCCTCGGGGTGTCAAAGTCCGGCTCACCGATCTCCAGGTGAATCACATTTTGCCCTGCCCGTTCCAGTTCCTTGGCTCTCTCCAACACGTCCATCACGATAAAGGGCGGGATTCTCTCTGAGCGAACGGATGCCATGGTGTCTCCTTTGCGCGCCCGCTGGGACGACTGACGCAGTGCTTTGACCACAATCAGGGTTGTGGTGATTCTACCTCTGGACAGACGTCTTGGCAAACCCTGTCCAGCTCAACCCAACAGCTGGTACGCTCTGGCTGGTGCATTGCACCGTGCGTCGCTGCCTGCTCAGCAAGTACCGGCTGCAGTCTGACTTTGAGTCCGGACTGGGCCTGGGGCTGGCGGGCGAGCTGCCTGGAGGACCCGTGACTCTGCTGCGCATCGGTGGCAAAGCCATGAACGAGCTCTGGCTGGCGAAGGGCGATGTGGTGAGAAGCAGCAGTGCCGAGAACCTGTGCCGCACGCAGGCGGAGGTTGAGCTGACGCGGGGCGAGGTGGGCGACCTGCTGGATGCGCCGTTGGGCAACCACCTGGTCTGCGTGCGTGGTCGTCACATGGATCGACTTCGTGCCTGGTGGAAGGCTACGATCGCGCCGCGCCATAGGTGTGATTGCTGACTACTCATCGCCGTTGCTGCGTAGCTGCGTTGGCTCTGCCGATGATGGGTAGGTATAGATGTTGCGGCAGGTGAAGGACACGCAGGATCAGCAACCCGCCCAGGCCATCGGCGACACAGGCAAGGTCGCCGGCCAGAGTTACAC
>JBFEPU010000281.1:0-3798 GCA_041549915.1 Anaerolineae bacterium
AGCGATCGTCCACAATCTCCTTCTGCAGCGCGGCACCGGGGTTGAACTGCATGATCTGGTTCAGCTCGGCCGCTTTGAGGAGCGGCTCCTTCAGCAGGCCCTTGAGAACGGCTCCTCGAAAGTCGTCCATGTTCACGCCAGCGGGCTCCCCGGCAGCATCCGGATCCACCTCGCCAGCTCCCAGCACAGCGGTGTACTCGAGCTTCAGCCGGTTGCAGGCGGCCACGACTCGTTCAACCGTCGTCGCCAGGACCGCTTCGCCAACTGACATGCCCTGAACCTGGTAGGCAGCGATGCCCCAGGTCGCCTTGTTGGCTGCGGAGCCCGACGTTCCATCGGGGAGCTGCACGTTCTGGCCCATCAGATGGTGTGCAGCGCGCTCGTCAGGCACCAGGCGGAAGACCTGATCGGCGGGCAGAACGACCTCATGGACGCTGATCTGGCCGGGGTTGGGCCCAACCCGGAGCGTCAGCGCGTCCTCGGCGGGGGCACCCACAGCAGAAGCGGTGGAGTGCACGATGATGTAGCGCGCTTTGTCTCCGTTGCGGCCGCTGGAGTGAGCGCTGAGGCGCTCGGTCACAGCCGACTCGACGTCTCCGGCGCCTGGCCGGGTCACGAACTGCACGTCGTACCACAGCGGCACCTGGGCATAGTAAGCGCGCACTTCTCCGGTGCGCAGATGCTCGGCGCGCTGTGCCCGGTACTGCACATTGCCGAAGGGCACAGAGAACTCGCCTGAGTTTGGGGCAAAGCCATCGGCGAAGATGCTGGCCTGCAGAGCAGCCTGGGGGTTGAACTGGATTCGCTGTTCTTGCTCGGCGCGCGCGAGCAGTTCGCTTCGCAACCGGGCTGCAGGGCCGCTCTGCACGGCAAAGGCGCGGAACTCATCATAGGACTGCCTCTTCTCCCCGGCAGCGCCGATCAGCCCGAATGTCTGGCCCATGGCATGGGACCAGCAATACCAGAAGACGCAGGGTGCGATCTGGGCCATTTCCTGTGCGTTCAGAGCCTTGAAGGTGCGCTTTAGGAATTGGGCCTGGAAGGCGATGTTGTCGAGCGCGGGATTGATGCCTACCTCGGTGATCCAGATGGGCTTTCTGGCAAGGTTGTGGTAGGTGCGGATCTGGTCTGTCATGACGCCACCGCCCCACGAGGGGGAAGGCCAGTCGGCCTCCGGACGCTGGGCGTAGGGATGGACGCCCAGGGCATCGGCGAACAGCGCGCCATTCGTTGCGTTCATCACCTGCGTCACATAGGGCGGTTGTCCCGAAGCCACCCCGCCCATGACGACGGTTGCGTTGGAGACGTCTTTGATCTTGGTGTACGCTGCCTTGAGCAGGGGGCCGAAGAACTTGGCGTCAACTTTGGGGTTGTAGTCGCCCTCCTGGTGGTCGGGCTCGTTCCATATCTCGTAGGCTTGCACCTTGGCCCCATAGTGTGACGCGATCTGACGGCAGCGAGCAGCGAACTTGTCTCTGTACACTTCCCATTCCTGGGGACGCTCCACGCCGGGTGTGTAGCGCGGCCAGTTGGGGTAGGTCTCGTAGCTGAGGATCATCAGGATCTTGATGCCGGCATTGTGCAGATTGTCGACCAACTGGTCATAGTTGCCCAGCGTGGTGGGCTGCGGGCCCTCGTTGGGGTCCTTGAGTGTGAACCGCACCCATCCGGCGGCAAGGTCCTTGATCTCCTGCGGCTGCGGGTTGCCGTCTCCCAGCTGGCGGTTCATTGGGTCCGTGTTGATGCCAACGTCAATACGTCTCACCATGATTGCACCTCCTTCTGCAGGCTTGGCGGCCGTTCCACTGCGGCGCCTCCCCGTGTCGCTCGCTGATCGCTGCGCAGCCAGGCAACCCGGCGCTGGTCTTCCGCAATGCCGGGCCACGGTCTTCCGACAAGAAGAAAGCAGCCGCCCACCCAGTGGAAGGATATCCTACCGAGCGGTCGGCTGCTATGGTTTCACATCCGCCTCCTCAGCGCCTCGCCACTCTGACCGGCGCTGAACGCGTGGCAATGTCCAGTCCGTGTCAGTATGATACAGCCGAGTGAGGGTCAGGTCAACTCACCTGACGATGGTCTCACAAGAACCTTTCAAAGCGATCCTTCTTTGCCTTGCAGATGGGGCACACGCCTGGTGGCTCGTCTCTGGCCGCCAGGTAGCCACACACGCGGCACCTCCACACCGGATAGGGAAGCGATGACAGAGCGGTGGTCAGGGGCTGCGCTTTGGCCTGGGCCCGCTCTTGTGGCGGCGGGCGCCTCTCAGGAATGGGGCCGAATGACTTCTGACCACTGACCACGGCCTCAGACACATACAGGCTGCAGTAGCAAGAATCAAAGTCGTTCAAGTCTGGATCACGATAGTCACACGGGCAGATGATGTCCAGGTCTCGATCCTTGTCGCCCGAAGCCAGTCGGCAAGGGCAGGATGGGTACCCATACCGCAGCTCGTTGGCAAGCAGACCGAGCACTAGCTCCTTGGTGAACTCGACATCTGGGTTCAGGTGGTACCCCGCCGGCTCAGCATCCTGCTTGAGCTGCTGATACAGTTGCTCCACTTGTTGCATAGAGATATGTTCTGCAGTCATGAGCCCAGCGCCTCCTTGATCTTCTCCGGCTTGAAGCCGATGATGCACTGATCGTTGACGACGATGGTGGGAAACGAGCACAGAGGGTTCCACTTGCGAACCGCGTCCAGCAGTTCCTCTCTCTCAGACCCAAACGCCATGTCAACATCCTTGTATCTGTAGGCGACGCCCAAGTCGTCCAGAAAGCGCTTGGTCTTTTTGCACCAGCCGCAGGTGCTCAGTGCGTAGAGCGTGACGTCTCCTCTGTTTTCGCCTTCGACCTGAATCCAGTCCATTGTACCCCTTTCAGAATGCCCAATCTGGTTTGTCTGTGGCCGCCCGGCGGCCGTCGCCCCAGTGCCAGCGCACGATGATGAGGGAACGCCTGTACGGGCCTTGTGGTCGCCGGCGGAAGGACCGGCGAGTTGATCTTTGGATGTTGTGGGCTACTTGATTGCCTGCCCCGCGTCTCCATTCCACACACCGTGAGTGCTGGGCTTCCGGCAGCGGCTCACAGACCCAGCGCGGCCTTGATGTCCTCAGGCCGGTAGCCCACGATCGCTTCCTGGTCGTTGATCACCACCGTCGGAAAAGAGCGGTTCGGGTTCCAGCGCTCCACCTCCTGGATAGCCGTGTTCCTTTCGCTTCCAGACAACTGATCAACGTCCGCGTAGCTGTATTCCACCCCCAGTTCGCGCAGGTATGCTTTGGTCTTTTTGCACCAACCGCAGGTGCTCAGTGCATACATCTTGACATCGCCCTTGTGTACGCCATCAACCTGGATCCAGTTCACTTTCCGTCCTTTCGAAATCGATGATCTCTCAGATGGCCGGGCCCGCTGGCGCGAATCACGGACCAGCACGCCAAAAGCAGGGCCCACCATCAGGGTCTCAGACCCAAGGGTCTGAGCTCACCACCTGAAAAAGCCTGCCGGTTCATCACGGGGCTTCCATTCGGTCGGATCGCCCCAATGCACTGCTTTCCACGGCATCTTGTCGGGTTGCACAAGCGGCAGCACGTCTCGAAAGAGCTCCAGACGCTCGGGGCCGCTCATGGGCTCAAAGCCCTCTGCAATGGCTAGGTCGGCCTCGAGCTGCTCCATTGTGGAGCAACCAACGATCACTGTGGTGAGTGGCAGCGCCAGTGCGTAGCGCAGGGCACGGTCTGCGACGTGCGCCAGCGCTGTCAGGCCAATGATCTTCATCCCTACCACGCCGACGTTCATGTGCTG
>JBFEPU010000282.1:0-3790 GCA_041549915.1 Anaerolineae bacterium
AATGGACATAATTGATGGAAACCCGAGCATTAGAATGCGCATAGGTACGAGATCGGAAAACGTGGTGGCAAACAGCAGGCTGAACACTTGGGCCCGGGTCGGAATCGTGGGGCTGACCCTTGCCGTCTTTGCTCTCTATATGCACACCTTGGATCAGCAAAGCCTGGTTTTTGAGGAGGGGCTCAGCGTCGTCTTTTCCAGCAGGACTGTGCCGCAGCTAATGCATACCCTGGTTTACGAAGATCTGCATCCACCGCTACATTACCTATTGCTCCACTTCTGGATGAGCGTAGCTGGGAACGGCGAACGCGCGGTGCGCATGCCCTCGGCCATGGCAGCTATGGTTATGGTGCCACTTGCCTGGGCCATCGTGATGGAGGTCTGGGGTCAGGGCAAGGACGAACTGCAGAGCGGGGCACGGGCTCTCGCAGCCTTGGGTGCAGCTGCTCTGGTTGGAGCCTCTCCCTTTGTCGCCTACCAGGCGCAGGAGACGCGCATGTACAGTCTGGTCGCTGCTCTCAGTCTGGCAGCGGTCTGGGCGTTCCTGAGGGCAACGCGCACGGGCGCCCGTGGCTGGTGGCTGGCCTTCAGTTGCCTGCTGGCCGCCAGCCTGTACACCCAGTACCTGGCTTTCTTCGTGGTGCCAGCCATCTTGCTCTACGCGCTGCTGGTGGATCGTGAGTCATTGCGCACCACAGCGCTCTGCACTCTGCTGGCCGGGCTTTTGTATCTGCCTTGGATCGTTCCAGCCTATCTGCAGTTGAAACGTCTGTTCCGCTGGCCAGATTATTGGGTCACGACGCGCATCGACCCGAGTCTATTCCTGTACACTATCTCGGATACCCTCCTGCCCAGTTACACCATGCGATGGCAGGTGCTGGTGGCCGCTCTGGGTGCGCTCTTGTTGATCCGCTTTGCGCTGCGCTCCAGGTTCAGGCTGTCGGAAGCTCAGCGACGTGGCCTGTTAATCGTCCTCGTCTTTGCAGTGCAGCTGACACTGACTTTCGTGACGGTCAGTCTGGCGCCCAAGTTTGTGGCCCGGTATACAATTGTGGCCGCGGCCCCCTTTTATATCTTCGTGGCGCTTGCTCTGTATGCCGTGCTTGGTGCCAGGTCCTTGGCTGGCCGAGCCTTGTTCGGCGTTCTGGTCGTCATTGTGGTTCTGGTTTCCCTACGCTCCACTGTGGCTGTCTTGGCAGGCCGCCAAGATCCGCGTGACGATACCCGGGGGGTCGCTGCTTACCTTACCGAGAACGCCCAGGCGAATGATGCCTTACTGCTGGTCGAGAATGCTCCCTATGCGTTTCAGTACTACTATGGCGGGTCAGCGCCCTGGCATGGACTGCACGTGGGACAAGGCTTTGTGGGAGCCGCAGACGTGCTCAATGGGATCCTGCAAAACCAACCGAGGCGTGTCTGGTTGGTTCTGTGGCATCACGAGTTTGCTGATCCCACAGACATGATTGTCACTGAGCTATTGCGGGTGGGGCGCGAAGTGAACATTGGCAAGCAGTTCCGTGGCTACCAGTTGCGCGCTTTTGACATCTACGACTATGAGACGCCTATTGTGGCCCTGCCTCAGCCCAAGAACGTGCTCAACGCCGACTTCTGGCCGGGCATCCGGTTGCTCGGCTTTGATCACCTGACCCCTGAGACCGGCCAGCTGCACTATGCGCTCTATTGGGAGGCGCAGAAAGCGCTACAGCGCAACTACAGCCTGGCTCTGAGTTGGCAAGATCAGGAGGGTAACGAGTACCTCCACCAGGATCAGGCTTTGAGCACCCATTACTTCTTGCCCCCTGTCTGGCCGTTGAATACCCCCATACGCGGGCGTGTGGACGTTGTTCTGCCGGCTGACCTGCCCCCGCTCACCTATCGGGTCTACCTGAGAGTCCTGGACCCGGAGTCACAGCGCGACGTGGACCTTGTGGACGCAAGTGGGATACCCTTGGGGCAGGCGCTACTGCTGGAAGAGCTGTTCTTGCCCAAGTCAATGGTAGAGAAGGCTCCTGTAGAGGTTCCGAATCTGCTCCATGTCGACATGGCGAACGACTTGCAGCTGCTGGGCTTTGGTCTGGACCGCTCAGAATACCATCCGGGCGATGATGTGCGGCTGATGGTATGGTGGCATCGTCCCGATATCTCTTCAACCGGGCAGGCTCACGGGACGCCAAACAGGGACCAGTCGGTCACGTTTCGCCTTCTGGACAGCAGCAACTCAGTGATCTGGGAAGGGGAAAGGTCCATCGTCCCTGGCTATCCCAGTGCCGAGTGGCGATCAGGCGAGGTCAACCGCATTATCTATCGCCTGACGATTCCTTCTGATCTGACAGCTGGAGACTACAATCTCCAGGCCAGCATGGGAGAGACTTCGGGCTTGCTGGCAGTACTGCACATTGTGCCTCGTGAGCATCGCTACGATGTGCCCCTCATGCAGCACTCACTGAATGTGCAGTTCGAGGAGGGCATAACGCTTCTAGGCTATGACCTTGAGGCGCCTACAGTGCAGGTTGGTGAGACGATGACCGTTACACTTCATTGGCGAGCGACGGATCCGATCACCACGAGCTATAAGGTGAGTGTGCAGCTGCTATCCTCAGACCTGCAGATCCTTGCTCAGGACGATGGCGTCCCAGTGAGCTGGACCTACCCTACGACGGCGTGGCTACCACGCGAAATTATCAGCGATCAACACGTGCTGACCATCGCATCGGGGGCAGCGCCTGGTAGCCACGTGCTCATCGCAGTGCTCTATGACGAGCGAACTGCGCGGAGATTGCGCGGTGAGCAGGCAGGGAAAACGACGGACCATGCTATCCTTGCCATTCTGCGCGTGCCGCCATAGGAGGCACTCCCCCATCTCCTGCCTGTCCGCGACCCTGCCGGCTGAGCGCTCCTTCTCAGGTGGGCATTTGGTTTGCTCGAGTAACATGCCTGTGTTAATATCAGAGCCAGGATGGTGTCTGGGAATCGCTTTCTGCGGTCGACCAGCGCATGACGGAAAGGGTACTCTTGGGGATGGATCGTGACGCAACAGGCACTTGTTAGACGCTTGCAGTCTTGGCTGGTTACAGGCAGCGAGCTGCGAAGGCTGACAGCTACTGTAATCCTGTGCTTGATTGTTGGCATTGCTGGTGGTGCGTTGTTTGCCTTTCTCGGTCCAATCTGGGCCAGCGCGGTCTTGGCAGCTCTCGCTGGCGGTTTGATCATGCTGCGTAGCACGCAAGTCACGTTCTTTGCACTTGTCGGTGTGATCTGTCTGCTGCCATTCGCTGCGCTTCCTGTGCCTGATATCGGTTTCTCACCCACCCTGCTCGACGTGATTCTCCTCGTGCTGCTCTTCAGCTGGCTGTTCCGCGTCGCTTTGAAGAAGCAGAGGAGCTTGATCGGCTCACCGCTGGCACTGCCCATTGCGGTGTTCATGGTACTGGCTTGCGCTTCGTTTGTGATCGGCCTCTCCTTCGGAAGCCTGACTACCAACCTTGCTCGTCACTTTGCAGAGTTGTTGTTGAGTATCTTCCTCTTCTTCTTGGTGATCAACAACGTGCAGACCCAGAAGCACCTGGAGCAGATCGCCACGGTGCTTATTCTTGCCGGACTGGCCGCGGCCGTGATTGGCATCGCCTTGTATTTCTTGCCACAGGACGTGACTATCCGCTTGCTGTCTACCCTGCGCATCCTGCGCTACCCTGCCGGGAGCGATGTGCTTCGCTTCGTTGAGGATAACCCTGAGCTGCCGCTGCGAGCCACATCCACCTCAATTGATCCGAATGTTCTGGGTGGCCTGCTC
>JBFEPU010000283.1:0-3722 GCA_041549915.1 Anaerolineae bacterium
CATCTGTTGTGACCGTGTGCATGTCAGCAGCCACAGGCACCTTCATGCCTGCACTGCTCGCCATGTACGCTGCCGTCTCACCTGCAGGACTTGCCCAGTGCCCTTGAACAAAGCGAGGCATCAGTACGAGCGGTAGGAGCATGACCAGGATGTGGAACGCTGTTCGCTTCATGTGTAGCTGTACTCTGTGGCTGAGATGCTGTGCTGCTGCAACCGTCACATTGTAGCACGCACACGAGTGGCTGCCAAGCCGGCGATGTGCTCATGGGCATCCATCACTCGAAGTCACGCAGTTGGCACCTGCCCTCTTGCACCCCTTGACAGTGAAGCACCGGGCAAGGTCGTCGAGCCTCAACCTGGTCATGTGCCCCTGGGCACCCTTCTTGACAGAGCTGTGTAAACCCATCCCTGAGGCTGATCTTGCTCAGAGCGGTTCTTGAGCTATAATAGCACACGCGCTGTGAGGGCGGTGCTCGTCGGTCATCTACTCCCGTGCAGCTTTCGCAGAGAAGAGGGGAATCGTCGAGCGCCACTGTCAGGCTTCTAGGCCAGCCGCTTTCAGCACTGGTGCTGGCGATTGTCCTTTCCGTCCCCATCTGTGCGCTCTGGCGGGGCAGGGCATCCGCAGTGGGCTTTTGCCCTATTCTGCGTGGGCTCACCCGTCAGATCACAATGGGCCTTGGAGTCTTATTGGTAGAACGGGTTTCCTCCCCTCGCCTGGATCGATCCGGGAGCGCGTCGCCCGGGCTCTTTTCCCCCTGCCATGCGCAGTCGCAAGAACGCGCGGGTGACCGCTTGCCGACGGGTGGGCTGTGGAACTGTTGTCCCATCGAACCCGCATGGAGCGTTCCGCCAACATTGTCAGCACCCTTCGACGGAGAGGTGCCGTGAGATGATCTATGAGCCGTCGCAGCAGCTGGAAGGTCGCAAATGAAGCGTGAGACACCGGACACATATGTGCTGACACTGTACGCCTCTGATCTGCTGGCCACCATCCTGAGCCTAATCCTGGCACAGTGGCTGCGGCAGGCATTGCCGTACGGCGAAGCTTTCGTGCCGTTGGGCGGTGGCTGGAATCTGGGCATTGGCCTGATGGCGCTTCTCATCTGGACCGTCACTTTCAGGCAGCTCTCGGCATACGACCCCAATCGCATTCTACGTGTTGCCAACGAGATGCAAACGGTGCTCGTGGCTGTGGGGGCTTCCACGCTGGCGCTGGCTGGTGCTCTGTATCTCACCTATCGAGGCGTGTCGCGCCTGCTTTTTGGCTACTTCTTCCTGTTGGACATATTCTTCGTGCTGGTGTTCCGGGTGCTGGTGCGGTCTGTCTTTAAAGCGCTGGGCGTTAGGCGCACCATGGCACCGCGCATCCTGCTGGTCGGGGCGGGTGAGGTTGGCCGACGCACCGCAGCGCTACTGGACGACCGGCAGTGGATGGGGCTGCAGGTCGTCGGCTTCTTGGATGATGATCCACAGAAGCTGGGACGTCTGGTGGGCGGGTTCCCCGTTCTTGGCACGCTGGATCAGACCCCTGAGATAGTGGTGAAGCACAGCATCCAAGAAGTGATTGTCACCCTGCCGCTCCGTGCGAGCAGGCAACTGGAACAGCTTGTCTCGGTTCTCAACGAGATGCCAGTGAATGTGGGAGTAGTCCCCGATGTCTTCCCGTTGGCCTACCTGCGGCCCAACATCGGGTTCTTGGGCGACATGCCGCTCGTTGTGCTCAAGGAACCGGTCCTGGCTGGGAGCATGCTCTTTGCGAAGAGGGTTCTGGATCTGGGCGTGGCTTTGCTCGCTCTGCTGCTGCTGTGGCCCGTCATGCTTTTCATTGCCATCCTGATCAAGTTGGAGACCCCAGGTCCGGTGCTCTTCAAGCAACAGCGGCTGGGATGGCACCGCAGGGTCTTTACCATGTACAAGTTCCGGACCATGGTGGTTGGCGCAGACAGCGACATCAATCTCATCATGGATAGGACCGACGACGGCAAGCTCTTTCTGCGGAAGAACAGTGACGATCCCCGAATCACACGGATCGGGCGACTCCTCCGCCGCTGGAGTCTGGATGAGTTGCCCCAGTTCTTCAACGTGCTCAAGGGTGATATGAGTGTTGTGGGTCCCCGTCCGGATCTGCCTCAGCTAGCCCAGGACTATGAACCGTGGCAGCGCAAGCGTTTCAGCGTGCCGCCCGGAATCACCGGTTGGTGGCAGGTGACCGGTCGGTCCGACAAGCCATCCACGCTGTACACAGAGGATGATCTGTACTACATTCGCAACTATTCCTTCCTGCTGGACTTGCAGATCCTGCTGCGCACCATCGGTGCAGTGATCCGGGGGGAAGGTGCCTATTGACATGACGATGTGCTCCAGGTATAATAGCGCCCATTGTCTTTCGGGCTAGGAGGTTTGATGAGCGATCAGATCCGACACAAGTCCGCCTGGCAGCGGGCGGGCTTTTTGGGCTTGCTAGTTCTCTCCGTGGCTGTTTGGTACCTGCTCCCCGCTGGTCCCGTCGCGTGGGCCACGCCGCCGCAGAGCCGTTTGCGACAGACGGTCCCCACGCTGGCTCCGCCTCGCTGGAGCTGGGTCGGCGGATCCGGCCCATATCCGGTTGACTATGCTCCCAGCGGCATGCCCGATTTCGACCAGCAGCAGTCAGACTGGCATGATGGCGCTTCTCCGGAAACCTGGACACACAGCGGCCCGGTAGCGGCTGCTGACGTTATCTGGTGGTTCGACTCTCTGGCCCAGGGCAAGCATGATCTGCTCCCGTCGTTTGGGGGCTGGGATGACCATGATGCTCAGAACGTCATTCCGCTGGTCAGCGGACTGGCGGCTCGCCTGGGGACCAACAGCGTCATCAGTGGCACAGATGTTTTTGCTTTCGCTCCCGCGTTTGAGGAGTATATCACCGGGCGGGGCTTGCAAGATGTGTACAGCGGGAGCAGCGTCATGTTGCCCACATTTGAGCAACTGCATGGATGGATAGTGGGTGGCAACGGGGTGGTCCTGCTGCTTGGCTTCTGGGAACAGCAAGGCCCAGAACAGTGGGTGTACCTGGGCGGGCACTATGTTGCCGCGGCGGGGGTAGAACCGGTCAATCGCTACCTGGCGGTCAGCGACCCCTTTCGGGACGCCTTCGAAGCTGCTGAGATTCTGCTGGGGCGCAGCGATGGGGGCCATGCCTACCCGCATGGCAGCGAGGTACACAACGATGCGAAGAATGTATCACATGATGCCTACCGTGTGGTTGTAGCAGAGGGCCCAGGTGGTGTCGTGGCTCTCGCAGACTACGCACCTACCTCTGCAAGCCTGCCGAGCTTGTTCGGGCAGAACATGGCTGCAGCGTTTGAGGATTACCGTGGTGACTATGTTGGCCCACTGTTCAACGTTTGGACCACCATAGACTATGCGATCGTACTAACGCCACCGCCGTACTACCACCTCTACATTCCTATCATCGTGAAAGAGGCGCGATGAGAGCCGCGACCCGGGCAGACTCTATCCCTGCACGGCAGGGCACGTCGCGCGAGGCTGGGGCCAGGGGCACCCGAGCCCGGTGGGTGCTGGTTGGTGCGGTTCTCGCGCTCTTGGCTGTCGTGTCCCTGTTCTTGACGTCGGGCGGCGGAGCGGCTGCGCCAGCCTTTGCCCTGCGAACAGAGGGGACGGCTCTGCAGCCGGTCACCATGACGCTGCAGCAGGGAAAGAGCGGCTATTCTGGGACC
>JBFEPU010000284.1:0-3715 GCA_041549915.1 Anaerolineae bacterium
CCCCTGGCGCTGTTTGCAGTATGTATTGACCACGTACTCGAACACCGTGGCGTTGCGGATCGCAAAGGCGAGCTCCTCGGCGATCGATACGAGCGACAGGTGTTCCTCGTCGGTAAAGTCGTCCACGCTTGCCTTGTTCAATACCTCCAGAACGCCAATCTTCTCCTCCCCCGCTACGAGGGGAATGACGATCATGTTCCTTGTCTGGAAGCCTGTCTCGGAATCAATCTGCTGGTAGAATCGGGGGTCGCCGCGCACATCGTTGATGACCTCTGACTGCTGGCTCTCCAGTACAGAGCCCGCCAGCCCCTTGTCTGCGGGGAAGGTAGCCGCAGCCAACATAGGCTTGGCATGCCCCTCGACCTGGTAGAACTGAAAGTTCGCCTTGTCATCATCAAGGAGAAGAATGGACGCGGCTTCGGCCGACACCACGTCCATGCAGCAGTACAAGGCGGTCTCGAGTAACTCGTGGAGATCCAGGGGCTGAGTGAGCATGGAACTCACAGTCAGATAGGTGTTCAGATGCAACTGTCTCCTCTCCACCTCTGCACGTTCGATGAGCAGGCCAACTGCATTGGCCAGCGCGCCGAGGAGCTTCTGCCACAGGACAGGAGCGCCCAGCTCCCGGTCTTTATCCACCTCCAGGCCCAACAGCCCAACGCAGGTTTCGCCGGTCTGCAAGGGGAACCAGCTCAGCTCAGCGCCCATCCCGCCGGCCGAGGAAGCCAAGACCCAGGCCGGCTGCGGATCGGGCTTGCTGCATAGCAGGCGGAATTGCTCAGCACTCTGCGTCTCTATCTCCGCCATGGCCGCGGATGGCAATCCATGCTGGAAGAAGACGGGGGCGCTGAGACGCGCGTCAGCGCTGTAGAGAACAGCCCGGGGCGATTGCGCCATCTGGGCCAGGGCAGGCAGCGCGTCTTGCGCGAACTGCTCAAGGCTCTGGCTCGCAAGAGCCATCTCGAGCAGTTGGACAAGTGACCAAGGGGAATCAGCTGGCGGCTGTGGCGGTGATTCGGCTGCAGTCACGATAGGTACCTCCTGGCGTCAATTGCTTCCGCGGCCCTCACACCCGATGGCCTATCAGCACAGTGCGGTAAACGCTCGCCGCACCCGCGGACCTGTGCGCGAGTGGTAACAGCCAAGAACGGCTTGCAAGGGGGACCGGGGCATCGGATGCTCAGAATCCTCGGGGAGTGGCACTGAAGTGATCACAAGAACAGGCGTGGAGCAGTCTTCGTTCACTGGCGCAGGTGCACCTTTCGTGTTGCAGAGATGATCCTGACTGCACCCGCAGTGTACCACGGTATCCACCCACTGTCAAGCTCGCCGTCCTGGCATTGGATTCCCCAAGAAACCGGGTTTCTGACCTCTGGGCATGCCGTGCCCTGCCACGTTGGTCGCTTTGCACAAGCGAGAAATCCGGTTTCTGGTCGCTTCGGGTCTCTGCCCTCTCGCAATGCCATCTCCTGCCGCGCTCATCGCCCTGCATGACGAGAAACCCGGTTTCTGGTTGCTTCGGGTTTCCGGACGCTTGCATCTGGCTCTGCTTGGACAAGAAACTACAGGCGCCCCACGTCTGGCGGCCATTGATCGCCGGGCGTGCCCCTCCAAAGAGCGGAGGGATGCTACTCGAGGAGCCCGGCCCGCTGTTTTCGGATAGGCCAGCCCGCACGGCATCTCTGACAGCGGCCATACTGCTCACCGCGACGCCCGACCTGGGCCGGCAAACACGATAGACAGCACGCGGACCTTTCTGATTCCACGGCCGATCAGCCCACGGGCCAGCCACCTCTCCCGCACAAAGGACTCCGCACTCCTCGGAGGAGTGCGGAGTCTTTATGTTGAGCCCCATCAGCCATCCAGGGATGCTCGGCAGAGCCCTGGTCGCTGTCGTTGCTCGCAACTAGACGGAGGATCGCCGCCTGTTGCGGGCCCACAGCAGTGCCCCGCTGCCCAGAACGATCACCGCCAACGTGGCGATCGCAGCAGGCATCACCACTCCGAGTTCTCTCGTGCTTGCGGTCTGCGCAGCTTCCGCGTCCTCAGCACCCACAGACAGCGCAGGCGCATCTTCACCGCCCGTCGCGGGCAGCGCAGGAGATGAGAGCACGAGCGCAATGGTCCCTGCAGATACGCTGTGGTTGCTTCCGGTGTCATCCATGAGCGCCAGCGCAAAGTGGTAGGTCTCGCCAGCCTCAAAGACCTGATCGACCTTTTGACCATCCTTTAGAGCATTCGCGCCTGTGTCGAGCGCCCGCTTGACCTCCACCGTCCATACCCCGTCAGCCCACACGCCGAGGGCTTCAACATCGCTGCGACTTCCACCAGCCTCCCGCAGTCGATAGCCAGGGATCGTATCACCGGATTCCCAGGCCACCCCTGTCAGCGGATTGGTCTGCGAGTACATCGCTTCTTCCGCTCTCAGCAGGAAGCGTGTGGCAAGTGCATCGCTGACCGCCGGTGGCGTGGAGGGCGCATTGCTGCTCCAAACAAAGTCAGGAGCGCCATCGCCGTCCTCGTCCGCGTTGTCCGAGTAGGTGCTGTCGCCACCATCACCGTGACGACCGCCGTCCTCGTCGTCAGCAGTGTTGTTCAGATACTTGTCATCCACATAGCCCATGGGGTTGCTTCGAGCAGCCTTCCAGTGCCACATGTCACCGAACTCAGTGTCGCTATTCGTCCACATCCCGGCGTGGCACGTCACGGCGCAGCCACCGGTGTTGAATCCGGCGATCGAGTCGTCGATGTTCCACAGGATGCCAAAGCGGTCCTCGTTCCCCGTCTTGGTCCACTCGCTGCCGTCGAAAGCCCACATATTCTTGTCGATGCTCATCGTCGCATCTGGCCACTGCAACAGCATGTAGATGTCGGACGCGGTGTAGACAGCCTTGAGCGTGGCCTCCACGCTGCCTATCTTGCCCCCCGAGACAGGCACGGTAAAGGCCTGTGCCATCGTCCAGGCGTCATCGCTGTCGTCGCCGTCGAGGGTAGGGCCCGCGGCTACGGGAACCGCCGTGAGGGTGGGCGCCTGAGCTTGGACGAAGGTGGCGATGATGAGCGCCACCAAGCCCACGCACACTATCCAGTAGATCGTCTTCTTCAAAGCCTTTCTCCTTTCTGATATGGGTAGTTCCTGCTGGGACTCTGTCGGTCCTGATTCGCTGTCGTAGGGACCTGCGACAGCCCGCCGCGCATGAAGCACGAGGAGTAAATCCTACTATTTGCCATGGCAATTGTCTGTCCGGAGATTGGTACATTTGGTGTAGGGAAACCTTGACAGTGGGCCGCCCATCGCATGGCCAGGGCACCAAGATCTGCCACCTGGCCTCATCGAGGACCACTCCCGCATTCGCACTCACGATGGGCGCCGCACGCGTGGCGTCTCCGATTCGGGAAACGACAATGGGGCCAGCGAGAATCTCGCTGGCCCCGTTCGAAATGCTGGTTGGTTGCGGCGTCTAACCGCCGCTGGCATCTCCCTTCTCGACCAACAGCAAGTAGTGCGCCGGGAACGACGTTTCCTCGGGCAAGTGATTGCTGAGCACGATAGTTACCGCGCCCGCCAGTGGCTGACAAGCCGCGGTTCCCGTCAGCGGCGTGCTTGCTCCCAGGGTACGAGAAGTTGGCCAGGTTCGTACGCCGCACGCAGCGCCGCCCTGACGGTGAGCAGGCTGGCGAGATAGTCGCCGGAGTTGAGGCGCTGCCGTGCAGC
>JBFEPU010000285.1:0-3702 GCA_041549915.1 Anaerolineae bacterium
GAGATCCGACAGGATGGGCAGGGCTTGGCGTATGCTGTTGAGAAGACTCGCGTCAGCTTCGGAGAGGCTGGCTTCAGAACCTCTTGCGTCCACAGTCTGTTCTCGTCCTTGAGAGATCCCTTTCATTTCCTTGGCGCCGCCGCGCGACACGCCGATGATTATAACATATCTGAGAGAATTGACAAGCCAAGTCTCTGAGATTCAGGCAGGAGTTCGGAAAGGCTGCTGCACAAGACGAACGTAGGACTCGAGGATGGTGTGCACAATCCGCCTGATGTCACGAGCAGATGCGCGAGTGCTGGGTGTCTGGGACCGATTCACGCTTGCAGCGAATCGCTGATCGCGAATCGCTTCGCCGATGAGCAAGCCAATGTCACAAGGGATCGTGAGCAGGGCGACTATCGGTTCCATGTTCTGCTGGCTCTTGTTCATCACGTTGCACAGACCAAGGAGACTTTTGAGGTTCTTGAAGCTCTCATCGGTGTTCTTTGTTGGGCAAACCAGTCTATCGAGCCCGAGAGGCCTCAGCAATGCCTCCTACCATCCTATTGTCCTCACTCAGGTCCGAGGCCAGCGCTGCATTGACACTTTCCCCGGCCCTGTGGTATCATAGCTGCGCGTGACAAAGGGGCACTCATCCATGACAACGGACAGTCTGGGACAGCTGGCTTACGACGTCGTCGAGCATCTGTCGGTGCGCATCGGGCCGCGTCCGGCGGGCAGTGAAGGCGAAGGGCGTGCCCTCGATTACATCGAAGCGGAACTGCGCCAGAGCTGCGATGGCGTTCTCAGAATCCCTGTCAAGGGCATCCCCGCCGAATTCCCGCGAAAGATCCTGTTGCTGGTCGGTATGCTGTCGTTGGTGTACGTCGTCAACCAGCTGTTGGACGCACCTCAGGCCATGGTCGTCTACCTGGTGGCTTTCTACGCCCTCCCCAAGTTGATCTCCGCGGCACGCAAGAGCGGCGCCACCACGTCAGAGCGAGAAAGCGCCAACATCATCGGTCATCAGTCCTCGGCACAGGAGAGATACGGGACCATCATCCTCTGCGCTCACATGGACACGGCCAAGGCCACTCGTGTCCCCGGCAAGCGGTTGCCAAAGATTCACCAGCTCCTGATGCGCCTGTGGTTGCCTTTTGTGTTGGCGATGACAGCCGTTGCCGCGCTGCGCTGGCTTGACGCGCGGGTCGCTTTCGCTCCGATCATCCTCTGGCAAGCCATGCGCGTCTTCGGCCTCGCTTTTTCGGTGTTTCTGCTGGTATTTGAAGCGTTCTACATGTACATATCGCGAAGCGAGGCGTTCTCGCCGGGGGCCAACGACAATGCGTCCGGCGTCGGCGTCGTACTTGCCCTGGCAAGGCACTTTCACAATGATCCTCTCGCGCACCTGGACGTCAAACACGTGCTGTTCACCGCTGAAGAGCTGGGGCTCATCGGCTCCGAGCGCTTTGCCAGGGAGACGGAACTGCAGAGGAAGACCACCTACATCATCAACCTGGACATGGTAGGGACGGGCAAAGAGCTGTGCTACGTGCGCGGTTCGGGACTGCTTCCACCGCGCCTGACCGACAGCGAACTCAACAGCCTGCTCAGGGAATCACACCCCGCCATTCAAGGCCACTACTACTTCATGGGTGACTCGGACTTTTCTTCGTTCGTGGCGCAGGGATTCCGCACTGCTTCGCTGTGTACCAAAGGAGGTGCACTCGGCGAACCGGGATACCACACGGATCGTGATACCATTGACAACATCCACTTGACTGCCCTGCAGCTTGCTGCCAACACTGTACACAAGGCGGTGCGATTGCTTGACCAACGGCTGGGATTGCAGGTTCCAGTTGCCAGTGACCAGCCACCAGCCGGCGATGGACTGTGCATATGAGCTGCACACTGGCAACCGGCGACCGGAACTGACTAGGAGGGGAAATGCGAACACCGATCATTGCTGGAAACTGGAAGATGAACAAGACCATCGCCGAGGCGACCGAACTGATCAGAGCGATGCGCCGCGACCTCAACCAGATCCACGGCGTGGAGGAGGTGGTGTGCCCGCCCTTTACCGCTCTCTCGACCGTGGCAGAGCTCATCCAAGCCACGCACATCAAGCTGGGTGCTCAGAACATGCACTGGGAGGACAAAGGGGCCTACACCGGTGAGATTTCGCCGCTGATGGTGAAGGAGCTTTGCCAGTACGTGATCATCGGCCACTCCGAGCGCCGACAGTACTTTGGCGAGACGGATGAGGGCGTCAACCGGAAGGTGAAGGCAGCGCTTCACCATGGCCTGAATCCCATTGTCTGTGTCGGTGAGAACCTGGAGCAAAACGAGGCTGGCCTGACGGAGCAATGGGTCTCTGGCCAGGTACGAGCGGCCCTGCGCGACCTGACGGCGGAGCAGGTGGAGGGGCTGGTCTTTGCCTACGAGCCCATCTGGGCTATTGGCACGGGCAAACCGGCAACCGGCGCTGGCGCCAATTCGATCATCGGCCTGGTTGTGCGCGGCACCCTGGCCGACATGTTCGGCGAGGAGACGGCCCAGGCCGTGCGCATCCAGTATGGCGGCAGCGTCAAGCCGCAGAATGTCGAAGAGTTCATGACCCAACCAGATATCGACGGTGCGTTGGTTGGCGGTGCCTGCATCGTGGCGGAGCAATTCATCGCCATCGTCCGCAAGGCAGCAGAGATCAAGGGCACCCATCGGTAGATGGCAGCCGAGTGGTCACCCCTGGCATGGCTGGCAGTGCTGTTGGTGCCGCTGCTCATTCTGACCCGCTGGCTCAGTCGACACTTGCAGGGCATAGGCCTGCTGTACTCTGCTGACCCGCAGATGGCACTGCTGACACACTATCTCGTCCTGCTGCCAGGCATTCTTCTGCATGAACTCAGCCACGTGGCGGCAGCAAGGCTTATGGGGGTGAGAACCAGGGGCTTTTCGCTGCGTCCCAAAGCGCAACGGGGCGGCAGTGTACGTTTCGGTGCAGTAACGGTAGCCAAGTCCGATCCATTCCGTGAGAGCTGGATTGGCCTGGCCCCGCTGCTTGCCGGCAGTGCCGCCATCCTGCTACTGGGGCGCTGGCAGATTGGTGTAGAGTCCTTGCCGGACCTACGGCTTGACGCAGTCTGGCAGACGCTCGTCTCATCGCTACAGGCCCCCGATGCCTTCGTCTGGCTTTACCTGATCTTTGCCATCAGTAATGCCATGTGGCCCAGCGAGTCGGACCGCCAGCCCTGGGCACCTGTCCTGCTCTTTGTAGCCCTCATCACGGGCACTGTCTATCTGTCTGGTCTCCTGCCACAGATTCCCCAGGAGTTGAAGCGCTGGATATTGACAGCAGTGACGCACCTGACCTTCGCCTTCGCACTGGCGGTCAGCGTCGACATACCCTGCGTCCTGTTCCTCGTTGCGCTGGAGAAGGTCGGGGAGAAGTTGCTGCAGCGGCATGTGGAATACTGACGAAAAAGTGCCTATCCGAAATCCCGGCTTAGGCGGCTCCCACGCCCGGCCCGCTGTTTTCAGATACGTACTAAGCGGTTGACGGTTTGCGGTTGACACTTGAGTGTGGTTGGATGACACGAGAGAGCCGGGGCCCCAGCAGAGCCCCGGCTTTTCGCTGCACCTGATATGCATCGCGGGCGCAATGTGCGAGCAGCGGGGTGGCGACAGTGTTGGCGTGGTGCGAGGTTCAGTCGCGTTGTCGGC
>JBFEPU010000286.1:0-3701 GCA_041549915.1 Anaerolineae bacterium
CGGTTGCGGCCATGTATGCCCCCGGCCACCTCTCCGGCAGCGTACAGGTTCGGCACGCTCGTGCATCCGCCCGCACTCTTGCCGTTGCGGTCAAACCCAGCACGTTTGTGCACGGTCAGGGGGAATGTGGCGCCACAACAGCTCCACTCCGGCAGCTCCACCAGACCGACGCCCAGGACCTGCATTGCCTCCCGAGCCGCAACATCGAAACCACGCGCCCTTCCACGGAACGTGCATCCAGGGTAGTAAGGGAAGTCTCGTCAAGCCATTCTCCACGACCCATCCAGCGGCCCGGCCAGCCTCTGGAGAGCCCCTAAGCTGGTGCCACGCTTGCCGTCGGGTGTCCTTGCGGAATCCGCCCACAACAGCCTGGTGAGGCCGCTCGGCCAGCTGGTCTGCCGGCATCTCTGGGATCACGATGTGGTCGTCGTGTGCCTCCATTGCCGCTTCGCGCAGCGCCTCCATGGCCCGAGCCAGATCCACACCCTTCGGACAGCGCGCCGCACACCTGAGACAGGCCGCGCAGTACCAGGCCGTATCGGTGCGAAGCGCGTCCTCTTCCTTTCCAAGCTGCACCACGGGAATGATCTGGTGGCGCAGAACCTCCATCGCTCCAGCAGCAGCGCGCCCGGCGGAGCACTTGCCGCATTGGCAGCAAGCCTGCAGATTGTGGCCACTGCGCTCTTCGATCGTCTTGACAAAATCACTTCCCAGAATGTGCGGCGAAAGGCGTATGCGCATAAGCACCTACTTCCTGTACTTCGCTTTGCCCTGTTGGTAGGCATCTCCGCCGTACATGTCGTTGACCACAATCACCGGAAGGTTCTCCACCTCCAGGCGGCGCACAGCCTCGGCCCCAAGCTCTTCGTAGGCGACCACTGCGGACGCTTTGATCGCTTTCGCGATCAGGGCCGCTACCCCACCTGTCGCGGCGAAGTAGACGGCTTTGTGCTTCTGAAGCGCCTCACGCACCAGCATGGACCGATTGCCCTTGCCAATCATACCTTTCAGGCCGGCCTCGAGCAGTGCAGGCGTGTAGGGATCCATGCGCCCACTGGTCGTTGGCCCGGCGGAGCCGATGGGTCTTGCCGGCCTGGCCGGCGACGGCCCCATATAGTAAATGATTTGGCCTTTCGGATCGAAGGGCAGCGGCTCTCCTTTCTGCAGCGCGTCGACGATTCGCTTATGAGCAGCATCACGTCCAACATAGATCACACCACTGATGGTTACCTTGTCGCCCGCCCTAAGCTTGGCAACGACTCTATCGGTCAAAGGGGTCGCTATCTCCATCGCTCTCCTTCCCAACATCTACTGGCTCATTGATGCGCCGAGCACCAGTAGCCAACACCTGGCTCGGCTTGCCGTGCTGCCGGCTACTGGGCACGTGTGCCCTTCTTCGCCCGGTACCGGCAGGTGATCCCAAGGCTCACACGAAGGGCACCCGTTGCCGTCAACATCCCCGATTCAGAAGCAGGCGATCTGCCCCCACGCTCCTTTTGGGATACCCACCACCATCGCCTCGCCCAGGCGCTGGCGCCGGACATGCTGTCGGTCACAAGTAAAGCCGGTCGGTCCTGCCGGACGCCCTCAGCCTCACAGCAATGCTACAGCACCGCTGCCTTGTGCCGAGCAGAGTGACATTGCATGTTCACCGCAACTGGCAAGCTCGCGATGTGGCAAGGATGGCTATTCACATGCACCGCCAGTGCTGTGATGTTGCCCCCAAGTCCCTGGGGACCAATACCGAGGTGATTGACTCGTTCCAGGATCTCAGCCTCCAAGGCTGCGTCCTCAGGATTGTCACTGGGCTTGCCGACCTCGCGCAACAGAGCCTTCTTGGCCATAAGCAGCGCATAGTCCGCCGTGCCGCCAACACCAACCCCAACCACAACCGGCGGGCACGGGTTCGCGCCCGAATCATCCACAGCCTGCACCACAAAGTCCACAATCCCTTTGCGCCCCATGGCAGGAGACATCATCCTCAAGTAACTCATGTTCTCACTGCCGCCTCCCTTGGGCAGTACCGTGATCCTGAGTTCGTCGCCGGGGACGACGTTCACATGGACAATCGGGGGCGTATTGTCCTTCGTGTTGGTCCGCTCCGTATAGGGCTTTTCTACCACGGACTTTCGCAGGTAGCCTTCCTCGTAGCCCCGGCGCACGCCTTCCGCGATGCAGTCAGGCAACTCGCCGCCGACGATGTGCACATCCTGACCCAATTCCAAGAAGACGACCGTGTAGCCTGTATCCTGGCACAGTGGGAACTCTCCTTCCCGGGCGACGCCGGCGTTGTCTAGAATCTGTTGGAGCACCTCTCGTCCCATCGCAGATGTCTCCACCTTGAGCGAGCGCCGCAAGGCGTTCGTCACATCTTCCGGCAGCTGGTAGCAAGCCTCAACACACAAGCGAGCCACCGTCTCCATAATCTGGTCACAGTCAATCTCTCGCACATTGACCTCCCTGGGAAGTATCAAATCGGCACCATCCGACCCGAAGACGAAAGGCCTGCTTGTGCACCGAAGCCAACTTAGCAAGAGTCCGTCCAACCTGCTCCAAATCCGCACTGGCGGCGACCGGACCTCGTGACTTGGGCGTGGTACGCACCGCATGGCACATCAATTCCGCTGCGGTACGCAGTCTTCTAGACATGGTTGGCTCTACCCCTCTTACGTTGAGATATGATGTTGCTGAAGACGCACAAACTGCCGCCCTGGATCTCGCTAGAGTCAAGAACCTCCCATTCTCGAAGGTCCGAGGCCGAGGTATCACTGCCCCCGAGAACCAGATTCTGAAGAGTGCGCCTGACGACAGCTGACCAAAAGTTGGGTAGGAATCAAGCGGATGGGCCACGGAATCAGTACAAACCACCAAAAGAGTGGGCAGCCCACGCGAGCAGAACAGTGTTCGGGTGGTTGCACAGGTTGGCTGTGGTACAGGTGTGTATCTCCCGAAGCGAGAAGACACTCCAGACTCCATGCCAACTGAATCCCGTGCGTCAGCTCAGAGTGGCGCTATGGCCAAAAGCGATCTGTGACACGACGATCTGATAGCTCCACGAAACACTTGGGGTGTGCGCACTAGCACAGGAACAGGGAAGCCCCCTGGTCGCAAGCAAGCGCGATACACCCCGAGGCCCCGTCACGGCGGAGTCTCGAAGCACCCGAGAGCGGCGGCTGGGTTGGGAGCTGACCACAACTCTGATAACTGGAGTCGGCCCAGCCTCATTCCTGAAAGGACAGTGACTATCTGCAGCAGCTCCGTGGGATCGGGGATGGCACGGAGCTCATCCTGACAAAGCTACGTTGCATCGCTGGGCCGCTATCGTGAAGTGACACTTGCCAGCCAATGGCAAACCTAGCCGATGCCTGCCAAGCGCTTTGCCAATGCCATCTTCTCCTCCAAGTTGCTCAGCCGACCGATCATAATGACCTGTGCCTCTGGCGAACCGGCTCCGTGCATAGATTCAGTACGGTAAGCAACGGCTGCGCTGCCCAGTGTGAGATTCTCGATGAGCCGCAGTATGCGCAGACGGTCTACTGTCGGAACGCCGGACACACCCTGGAGGTATTTCTCAAGCTGCGAACCTACCCTGGGAAGGCGCAGGTCCTTCTCAGAAGGCATGGTGACCATCAAGCCACCGGCGATGTCCTCGGCCAGCCTGGCAATCTCATAGGGGAAACGAGTCACATTCCGCTTGCAGA
>JBFEPU010000287.1:0-3699 GCA_041549915.1 Anaerolineae bacterium
GGCGCAAGCGCCTTCACGATGCGACAGAGCTGGACCGTGCGTAGCTCCCGGTGGCGCTGTTTCCTCCAGATGCGCAGCGCGATCTGGCGCACCTTCTCTGGCACGGTGGATGCGGCAAGTTCATCCAGCTCGTGTCTATTCATTGACATGGTCTCCCAAACCGGCAGCGCTCCACTCCCCAGAGCATTCCAGCACACGGCTGGCAGACTACACCTTTCAAGTGCCGTGAAAGCCGACAGTGACCTGCTCGCGCATGACAATCGTCGGCACATTGCGGCGCCCACCGTTCATCTCCAACATGCGCCGCAGCGCAGCAGGGTCTCTCTGCACATCGTGCTCCACGTAGGATGTGCCATCGTGTTCCAGCTTGCGTTTCAGTCCACGTGTATAGGGGCATCCGGGCTTGCTGAAGATCTCTGCCTGATTGCTTGCTTCCTCGGCCATGGTCTCTGACGATGATCCTTTCCTGAGCTGTTCTCGATGGGCTGAGCAGTGAACCAATTGCTCAACCCAGGGGCTTCCGGTTTGGGGTCATGATCACTTACCAACAGCAGCTCATGCACATGGTGATCTACGGGCTAGGCGCAGCGCAGCGAGTGTTGTCGCGCTGGACAGCTCGGTCACCGCAATGTCCACGGCGCCATCGCCTGCCCGCGGTGTGCATGTGGATGTAGAGCCCTCCGTTTGCAACCGACGACGTGCCCAGTGCCGCTCATCGGCAAACGGGCGCGAGCCGCTGATCAGCACGAGGTTGCGCCTGACGCAGCATTCCGCGAATGATGACGTCCACAGCGATCTCTTCATCCAAACCGCGGGACATCAGTGTCTGCAGCTCCTTCCTGTCCACTGTACCTGTGGCTGCCTCATGGGTCATGCAGGCCCTACCATCCTGCCAAGTCACCTCTGGAATGCCATTGGCTACCGACTTGTCGCGGATCACACCATCGAACGGTCTGGGGTGCTTCGAAGAGCCTCCTTGCATGATGCCCGCGCCGTTGTATGTACACCGTTGCTTCACACATCCGCCTTATCACAGTGTGGCAACCATGGAGCTCATCGCCTCATCCACGATGGATCCCAAGGTTGGTCCAGCAGGGTCACGCTTGCCTCTACAATCCCAGGCACGGTCGCTGCTGCCTGCCGCACCTGTTCGGTGATCATGCTGGCCAGAGGGCAGAAGGGAGTTGTAAGCACCATCTTAACCTCCACCTTCCCATCCTTGGTCAGCACGATCTCGCGGATCATACCCAGATCCACTACGCTCATCCCGATCTCCGGGTCTACGACCGGACGGAGTGCTTCGCGAACGTCTTCTTCCTTTGGCATGTTGATATCCTTTCAGGGGGCCTTTCTTGGTTGAGACCCTTTTGGGGGCTTTTATCGTATTCCGCGGACTACAGTTGTGGTTTGAGGCCCGCCGCCTCCAACCGGCGACGGATGGTTGGGAGCGAGATTTTGCCACCGGCCGAAACGAGGTCGGTGCCGACAAAGACCAGAGGCATGGCCGTGTCACCACCTCTCACCAGGGCCAACACCTCAGGGAAGCGGTCCATCTGCGGTGAGAAGAGGTCGTAGTACTCTACACTCACCTGCTCGCCAAAGCGGGCAGTCAGTTGTTTGCGGGCCCAGTTCGCCACCTCGCCCCAAGCGTCGGTCACGCCAGTGGCGCAGGTCAACGGCACGCCGAAAATGCGCACCGCGATGGGATCATCCATTTCGGCAGCAGCCTGGCCCCATGTTCGGCCCACAGCCGGGTGACGTGGGCATGACGTCGCCGCCATCGCCGCTGCGGATGAACATCAGCGTGCCAAAGGCTTGCTGTGTCTCGGTGCTGTGGCACTGCGGGCATTCCGGTTGGAGCCCTGCCTCCTTTTGCTTGAAAGTGGCAAGGACATCAAAAGTGTGTCCGCAATCCTGGCACTGATACTCATAGGTAGGCATGCGTCGATAAACCTCCTCTATTCTGAGATATGGATTCCTCTTCCCGTCACGATCTGTCCGGTCACCCAGGCGGACTGGCTGTCGGCAGCGCAGCGGTGCGGTGCGCCGTACACCTGACGGGGTTCGGCCCAAGCCAAAGCGCGTGAACAGGAGAACGGCGTGACGAGGACTATTCCCCGCATCAGGCCGCTCTGTCGGCCCCGCCCACCTCGATCAACTTGGCGATGATCGCCCCGATGTTGGCCATGAATCCTTGCTCCATCTCGCCGGTGGCCGAGAGCCCCCTCTCTGGACCCACAGAGTGATACCCCCGGTCCTTCAAGCTGGCCCCGTTGTCCTGCACAACCGCTTTGTCTCACATCTCCTGATGTATGGCCGGCGCCAGGACAACTGGCGCACCAGTGGCCAGCACGGTCAGGCTCACCGGGTCATCAGCCAGGCCGTGGGCTAGTTTGGCCAGCATGTCGGCCGCGGCTGGCCCGATGAGCACCAGTTCTGCCAGGCCGGCCAGTTGTATGTGGATCGGAGCGTCCGCTCCGCCCCCTGCCACAAACCGGCGTACACCGGATTCCTAGAAGCCACCTGCAACGCGAGCGGCGTGATGCAACGGGCAGCAGTCGGCGTCATAACGACCTGCAGGTTGGCCAGCTGTCGCCAGTGCAGTTGCCCGATGAGCTCAGGGACATGGTGCGCTGCCACAGCACCCGTCACGTCAATGAGAATCGTCTTGCCAACAAGCACAGGATCAGCCGCCTGCCCTCGCCAGAGCGCCGAAATCGAAGCCCAGAAGTTCGCTGATCTCGCGGTTGACCTGGGGCAGAAAAGCCTGAGCCTGCTGTTGCGCCTGAAGGTAAGCCATGATGACATCGTTGCTGCGCACTTTGCCCTGCAGACTGCGGAGCGCGTCAATCTCGTCCTGGGCGGCACCGCCGCTCTGCTGCTTGAGCATTAGGTCTTGCTGGCGCTCTCGAAGCTCAGCCAGCAAGTCCTGTGCCTCTGCGTCCGCATCCAACTGCGCCTTGGCTTGCCAGAAGGCTGTGATGGGCGCCGATGCTCGCAGCTTCAGCGCGAAATCTCGTGCCGCCACCTCTACCATTGGATTCAACACAAGTCTCCCCTTGACTGCGGAGGGGGGCTGCTGAACGGCGTTGGCACCGCACAGTTCCGCCCTTTCCGCTCTTTGTCGCTCGAGTTCGCCGTCAGCAGCAGCAGCCGGGACCGCAACTCGCCGCGAAGCTCAGGCCGATGACGTCTGAAATGATTTTTGCTGCTTCCTGAGACAGCGAACTCAGCCGCTCTTGCGCTTCCAGATAGGCCTGCACAGTCGGCTGGGCCAGCATCTCACGCTGCAGATGCTGCAGATCATTGCGGTCAGCTTCGCTCAGTGCACCCAGCATCACCGTCATGCGCAGCGATTGCTGCCGCTGTTGGAAGGCCCGGATTGCCTCTTGAGCCACCGCATCGCGCCGCAGTTGGGCCTGAGCGCGGTCGAAAGCCTCATATTCTGGCGTCTCGGCCAGCACAGCGGCAAACTCCCGCGCCATCTGCAGCGCCTCGGCCTCAGCGATTCCTGATATCGTTACTACTCCCGCCTGCTCCATGCACTCTTCCTCCGTGTTGAGCTCCCGCTCCGGCCACGCCCAGCGCGCCGTCGGGTGCTCGCCAGGGAAGGCCAGGGCCGGGCTGCCGGCGTCGGCGCAGTCGGGCAGGGCGATACCGGTCGTGTCCGCCACCGTGGAGCCCGAGGTGCGGTCCACC
>JBFEPU010000288.1:0-3683 GCA_041549915.1 Anaerolineae bacterium
CTCAGCATCGCCAAGGTGCTGCACACCCAATCGGAACAGATGCGCAACCGTCGTTGGTAACGAGCTGAGGAGGAGTCGCGCAAGGTTCCAATCAAGATGCTCTTCCCCCTGGTTTTCCTGCTCCTTCCAGCTATGTTGGGCATCACCGTTGGCCCCGCCGTTCCGATCCTGGTCAGCGTTTTCAGTCAGTTGACGGCAAGGTAGGAAGCGGACTCTTCGATACACGGTGGATGTATGAGAACACATGGGTTAGAGGCACAGCGCCCAGCAGGATCACAGGCGCAGCAGACAAGAATGGACCTGGAAGCGCTGTACACACAAAGCGTTGAGCATTTCCAGGGCGGCAGGTGGCAGCAGGCCATAGCCGGGCTGGAAAAAGTCTTGCAGCTGCGCCCCGACCATGCATCGGCCGGGGCTCTCCTCGAACAAGCACGACTAAAGGCCGCGCTGGACCGGCGTGGATCCAGGCCCACAAGCTTTGGTTCTCGGGGACTCCTCAGGGGTCTGGTTTCAGTCTTGGTGATTGCAGCTGCCGTCCTCGTCTTGGCTACAAGCGTGCGATGGGTCTACGGCCGCTGGCGACAATCCAGGGCAACACCACAACCGCAAGCAACACCTTCGGTGGACCAGCTCGCACAGGCCCAGGAATATCTGGCAGAGCGAGACTATGCGGCGGCGGCGGAGGCCTTTGGCGACCTGTTGGATGGGGATCCTGGCAACGAGGAAGCAGAGCAGGGCCTTGCCCAGGCGCAACGGGAGATAGCCTCGGCCGAGACCTACGCCAGGGCGCAGCAGGCCATTGGCGATCAGGACTGGAACGAGGCCCAGCGCCTGTTGGCGGCCCTCGGTGCCCGCAATCCCGGCTACAGAGACGTGCAGCAACTGCAGGTCTACGTGGGGGAACAGCTGCAGCTAGGCACCTGGTTCGACAGAGCAGAAGCAGCCTATCGTGCCGGTGACTGGTTGGAAGCGATTGCCGCGTACGAATCGCTCAGAGACTTGAACACGGAGTACCGGAAGCAAACGGTGACCGAGCATTTGTTTCAGAGTTACCTGCAACAGGGTGTGCAGTGGATAGACAGCACAAAGGGCGACCCGGTCTTCGTGCGAGACGCGGCAGGGCTCTATCAGCAAGCGCTCACCCTGAAGCCACAGGACGCACAAGCCTCGCTGCAGCTAGCGTTGGCTGAGAAGTACTTGGAAGGTGTAGCCCTGTTGGCGCAGGCTGACCTGGAGGGGGCCACCACCGCGCTGGAATGGGTGCTGGAGCAGGAGCCTGGCTATGCTGGTGGGAATGCTGCCACCTTGCTGGGGAAAGCTCCTGAGACGGTCGACGAGGTCACACCGGTGGAAGGCGGTGAGGTCACACCGGTGGCAGGCGCTGAGGTCACCGAGCTGGTCCCTTCCCTGATTCGAGTTGAGGAAGAGTACGATGGCTTGATGCAAAGCGGTGATGCGGCGATGGCTGCGGGCGACTATTCCGAAGCCGAGGGCTACTACCGCCAGGCCTCGGTGATGGCCACACCCTGGCTGCTCAGCTCCTATGTGCGATTAGCAGCCGCCCATGCTAGGCGTGGAGAATACCAGCTGGCCGTGGACGCCATGCAAGCGGCCTTCCTTGTCTTGACCAGGAGTGCCATCGCCATTCCGTATTCGTCATACGCAGGCTACGTTGAACAGGGTGATCGCTACGCTCAGGACGAGGATTACCAGAATGCACTTTCGAAATACGCCGAGGCCCTAGGCGTCGTTGAACAGACATGTAATTGTGGACTAGAAGACTGGAGTATACTACCGTGATCGCATCTCACCGACCGAATGTCCCCGCCGCCACTGTTCTCCAAGCAGGCGCACTGAATGGAGATGATCTAAAGCTGGTCACGCGGTTACGAGAAAAGATTCTTTCGCGTCTCGACCCGCAATTGGATATCTCCAACAGAAACCTGGTGCGACAAACCATTCAGGAGCTGTTTCCTGTCGTGGTGGCCGAAGAGAACGCGGTTGTTAGCCGTGCAGAGCGCGTACATCTCTTCGAATTGGTGTTGGCCGATATCCTGGGCTATGGGCCGATTGAGCGGCTCTTGCGCGATGACAGTGTCACCGAAATCATGGTGAACGGTCCAAAAGAGATCTACATAGAGCGCAACGGGAAGATCGAATCGACGGCTCTATCATTTGAGAATGACGAACACTTGCTGAGGATCATCGAACGGATCATCGCACCCTTGGGCCGTCGAGTGGATGAATCATCGCCCATGGTGGATGCACGACTGCCCGATGGGTCGCGTGTGAATGTGACCATTCCCCCCATTTCGCTGGTAGGTCCGGTACTCACTGTCCGCAAATTCTCCAGGATTCCGTACACTGATGAGGATTTGAAGGCATTTGGATCGCTTACAGACGACTTTCTCGTGTTTACACGAGCGTGCGTGATAGCTCGTCTCAACATCCTCATCTCCGGCGGTACAAGCACCGGCAAGACAACGCTGCTCAACGTGCTGTCCGGTTATCTTCCAGCGAATGAGCGTATTATCACTATCGAGGACGCTGCTGAACTGCAGTTGAGACAGGAGCATGTGGTCACCCTGGAGTCCCGGCCCCCGAACATCGAGGGCCGTGGCCAGATCACCATCCGTGACCTGGTGATCAATTGCCTGCGCATGCGCCCCGACCGTATCGTTGTCGGAGAGGTTCGCGGTGGCGAGGCGTTGGATATGCTGCAGGCCATGAATACCGGTCACGATGGCAGCCTGACTACCTTGCACGCCAACACTGCCCGCGACGCTTTGCACCGTCTGGAGACCATGGTGCTGATGTCTGGGATGGACCTGCCCCTTCGCGCCGTGCGCGAGCAGATTGCTTCAGCTCTTGATGTTATTGTACACCTGGAACGCTTGAGCGATGGATCGCGCAAAGTGGTTCAGGTAGCCGAGGTGCAGGGCATGGAGGGCGATGTCATCGTCATGCAAGACATCTTCCGTTTTGTGCAAACCGGGTACAGGGATGGCCAAGTGCTTGGACGTCTGCAGTCCACCGGTATCCGCCCCAAGTTCACCGAAAGGATTGAGCAGGCCGGTCTCCGTTTGCCTGCACAGCTTTTTGGTGTAGAAGTGGATTTGTCCTCCTACCGGGCATGAAGCTGTACAACAGAGACCGCGAGCACCTGATCGTGGACAGCCTGGAGCTTGCCCAGGATAGGCGTTCCCGGAACCGCGGGCTGATCGGCCATCCGCCCTTGGCCTTGGGACAGGGGCTCTTGATCCGTCCCTGTCACTGGATCCACACCTTCGGCATGTCGTTTCCCATTGATGTCGTCTACCTAAGCGGCGACTGGCGCGTGGTGGCCGTCAGTGAGAACCTGCCCCCCAGGCGCGTGGACCGGCCGGTGCTGCGCGCCCGAGCCGCGGTCGAGATGGCAGCGGGTGCCATTCGTCACACCGGCTTGAGAGTGGGAGACCGCCTGGAGCTGCGCAGCTAACGTCTATCCCCACCGCTCTTCAACACACGACCGCTTGCCCCCTCTGGAATCGTGCCGTTCCCCCCCGTAGATCTGGATGGCCCACAGGGAAGTGGCGACGGCGTTTGACTGAATCAAGCCCAGCATGATGGCGAACATGGCTGCAATCCCGCGCAGCAGAGAGGCAGCCCGCAGGTTACTCTTTCCATTGTTCAAGCTGTCTCTC
>JBFEPU010000289.1:0-3681 GCA_041549915.1 Anaerolineae bacterium
GTGAGGGCTCTGCGGTCTATGATTTCCTCAACCCCGACCGGATCGTTCTGGGGTCCACGAGTCGTAAGGCAGCCCAGAAGGTAGCGGAATTGTATGAGCCGTTGCAGGCGTCCGTGATTATCACCGATCTGCGCACTGCAGAGATGATCAAGTATGCTTCGAACGCCTTCCTGGCGACCAAGATTTCCTTCATCAATGAGATGGCCAATATCTGCGAGGCACTCGGTGCTGATGTCAAAGAGGTTGCGCGAGGTATGGGCAGTGATCGTCGTATCGGCCCCGAGTTCTTGGGCGCTGGTGTAGGATGGGGGGGCTCCTGTTTTCCCAAGGATGTCAAAGCTCTGGCGCACATTGCCGCGACGCATGGGTCCCACCCACAGATGCTGCGAGCGGTGATGGAGATCAACTACGATCAGCGCAAACGTGTCATCCAGAAGCTGCGCGAAATCATTGGCAACTTCCGCGGAAAGACCATCGGCGTTCTGGGGCTTTCATTCAAGCCAAACACAGATGACATGCGCGATGCTCCTTCCATCGAGATCATCCACATGTTGCAGCACGAAGGGGCCGAGATCAAGGCGTACGACCCAGTGGCGATGGACAACGCCAGGCAGAGCCTGGCGGGAGTAACCTACTGCGATAATCCGTATGCCGTAGCTGAGGATGCACATGCATTGGTGCTGATGACCGAATGGAACGAGTTCAAGCAGTTGGACATGGCACGCATCGCCGAATCCATGCGGCAGGCGGTGCTATTCGACGGGCGCAACATCTATGACCCGGAAAGGATGAGGGCTCTGGGGTTCACCTACCGTGCCGTGGGGCGTGGATACGACGCAAACGGCCAGCCCCTCTAGGTTTACAGAATGACTAGCGTCGGCGTCGACATCATCGAAATCTCGCGCATCCAGCGTGCCATCGCGCGGTGGGACGAACGCTTTCTGGACAGAGTCTACACGCCGGCCGAGTTGGCCTTTTGCAGGGGACGCGTACCTGAACTGGCCGTGCGGTTTGCCGGCAAAGAAGCGATCTCCAAGGCGTTGGGCACAGGCATGTTCGGGGTGTCATGGATTGAGATGGAGATCCTGGCTGATGTGCGGGGCAAGCCTCTGGTACATTTGCATGGGCGAGCGGCAACTCGTGCCGCTCGGCTGGGCTTGAACGAATTCGCCATCAGCCTCTCCCATTCGCGTGAGTATGCGGTAGCATTTGTGGTAGCGGACTAACATGCGAAAGATAGAAGCGGCGTTCCACAAGAGACTCAAGGAGTGTCCGGATCAGACGGTGCGTCTGCTCGTGCGCGTGACGGGAGACATGTCGCAGGCAACGACACGGCTGACTGAACTGGGGGCGACTGTGCTACGCTCCTTTGGTCTCACCAACACGGTGGCCGTCACGTGCTCAGGATCGACAGCTGCTGCTCTCCTGCAAGAGCCTTGGGTGCAAGCGATTGAGGAGGATCGCCAGGTCTTTGCACAGTCAAATGGTGCCGAAGATCGTGGATCGAGCCAGGGAGGCAAACATGACTGAAATCAAGATCGCGTCTGCACTGGCTGAGCAGATGGCTGCTCCTGACGCACCTGAGGAGCACCGTATCATCGTTCGATACAAACAAGACCTCACGATTGCCGGTCGGCCGCTCGCCGGTCCCAGCCCCCACCACTTTGTCCTCGTTCCTGCTGCGGCCACGCGTGCCACGTCGGAGCAGATTCGCCGGCTCGCGGTCAACCCCGCGGTCGAGCGCATCTGGCCGGATCTGCCGGTGCGCACGTGTCTGGACGCTTCCGCAGCTCACATCCGCGCTCCGCTCGTGTGGGAAGCTGGATTCACCGGGCGAGGTGTACCGGTCGCTGTGGTGGACACCGGGATTGATCCCAGTCATCCCGATTTTGCCGGGCGCATCAAGGGCATGGAGGATTTCACCGGCGAGGGGCCCCGTGACAATCACGGGCATGGCACGCACGTAGCCGGGATTGTTGCTGGAGCAGGCACCAAGTACAGGGGGATTGCACCCGAAGCGGATATCTACACAGCCAAGGTATTACACGGGGACGGTTCGGGCTACATGAGCGAGGTCATGGCCGGCCTGGAGTGGGCGGTGCAGCAGCAGGTCAAAGTGATCAACCTGTCCCTGGGCGGTATGGGGCCCTGTGACGGCACCGACGCGCTCTCCACAACCTGCGACGCAGCTGTAGATCGGGGCGTCATGGTCTGTGTAGCTGCCGGGAACTACGGCCCAGGCCCTTCTTCGATTGGCCCCCCAGGCTGTGCCAGAAAGGTGCTGACTGTTGGTGCCTGTTCGAATGACGATGTGATCGCAATCTTTTCGGCTCGTGGTCCTACCAGTGATGGACGAGTGAAGCCGGATGTCGTGATGCCTGGCGTAGACATCGTGTCCTGTCGCGCACAGGGTGCGGGCATGGGCACGCCAGTGGATGCGCTCTATACACGCTCGTCTGGCACCAGTATGGCTACCCCGCATGCGGCTGGCGTAGCGGCTCTATTGCTCGAGGCTTCTCCGGATCTCTCCCCGGGGCAGATCAAGGAGCGGCTCATGAATACGGCCAAGGATCTCGGCCTGGAAGCCAACACACAGGGCGAGGGTCGTGCCGATGCCTATCAGGCGTATCTGGGTGAGCCGCACGCACCACCGCTGCCCCCTCCTGGGTCGCCGGGGTGCCTCGTGTCCATCTTGCAGCTTTTGATGGCAGGGCGCTGAGCCGACGTCCAGCCCGGTCAGACCTGAATGTCCCTCTCACAAGACTTCATGCGTCCACTTATTGGCATTCCCTGCCAGAGCAATGTGCGGTCAAGGTATCGCCGATTCTCGGTGGGGCAGAGTTATTGCCGTGCGGTGCAAGTCGCGGGGGGCACTCCGGTCATGCTTCCCTTGCTGGACGACGAGACTGTTCTCGCCATCTATGGGCGCCTGGACGGTCTTTTGCTGGCTGGGGGTGGCGATATTGCACCGCGATATTTCGGCGAGACACGATCTCTTGGGTTGAAGCGCGTTGATCTGCCTCGCGATCGAGTGGAGCTGCTGCTGACCCGTCGCGCCGTGGAGGATCGTCTGCCCTTGCTGGCGATCTGCCGCGGGATTCAGGTGCTCAATGTAGCTCTGGGCGGCACTCTCTACCAGGATATCGGCAGGCAGCTCAGCCAGGCGCTGCGGCATGATTTTGCCCCCGAATATCCGCGCAATTACCTTGGTCACGAGATAGGTGTGAATCATGGAACTCGCTTGGTGGAGATCCTGCGAGCAGATCGCCTGAGCGTCAACAGCTTCCACCATCAGTCGCTCAAGCATGTGGCTCCGGGTCTGCTGGTGGCGGCAACGGCGCCTGACGGCGTGATCGAGGCCGTTGAAATGCCGCAGCAGCCCTTCGTGCTCGGCGTGCAGTGGCATCCAGAGGAGCTGATTGAGGACGATCTCGGGATGAGGCGTCTGTTCCAAGTCTTCGTCGAGGAGGCAGCTGGACGTCGACGCTAGTAGGGTCGGCGGGTCATGCTGTCCGCGCTCTTGACGTGGCCGAACCACTTCGCTCACGGGGCAGTGAGATGTTCCACAGCCATCCCCTTGCTCCGAATCCGCCTGCAACTTGGGATATTTGGGATATCTCTTGGGATATCCTGCGACGCGCGTGGTAGCCAGGCGCGGCTGAGCAGACCATCACATTAGAA
>JBFEPU010000290.1:0-3678 GCA_041549915.1 Anaerolineae bacterium
AGGTGACCGGGAACTGATTGAGACGCAGGATGCACTGCTGCAGCACCTGAGGTCTTGTGGCCGGCCTGGCTGGCACGGGGGAGAGGCTTGAGGACGGAGCCAACCAAGATTGTCCGGCATCCAATGCGGTTGCCGAATATGGAGACAGGGCGCACCCTGATTGCCCCATCTCCTAAAGTTCCCCAGGAGGCGCCGACGCAAGTCGTGGATCAAGCTGCATATGGGACCGGAATCAGCCAGGCGGATTGGGAATGCCTATACGAGCTCCAGGCCGTGAGCCTCCAGTAGCTTCTCGTCGCCGAGCACCGTAGACGTGGGCCCGTCCGCTGCCACCTGCCCGTCATCGAGGATGACCGTGCGCGGGCACAGTTCCTTGACCAGCCGCAGGTCGTGCGTGCTGATGAGCATGGTGGGCGCCAGCCTGTCGAGCAGCTGGATCAGCGTGCGGCGTGCGCGGGGATCCAGCCCGGACGAGGGCTCGTCCAGGGCCAGGACACGCGGCTCCATGGCCAGGACAGTAGCGATGGCGATGCGCTTCTTTTCGCCCAGGCTCAGGTGGTGCGAAACGCGCTCAGCATACGCTTCCACCCCCATCTGCTCCAGGGCCCGCAGTGCCCGCTGCCTGACCTCACTTTCAGGGAGGCCCATATAGATCGGCCCAAAGGCCACATCATCGAATACCGTGGGTGAGAACAGCTGATCGTCTGGATTCTGAAAGACAAGCCCCACCTCCGCGCGCACTCTGCGCAGGTTGGGTTCCGTGACCTCAAGGTCGCCCACGTGAATTCTGCCTTCACCTCTCAGGATGCCGTTGAGGTGCAGCATCAACGTGGATTTGCCTGCGCCGTTGGGCCCCACAATGGCTACCCGTTCTCCGGGCTCAGCGCAGAAATCCACTCCACGCAACGCGACATAACCATCCGGATAGGCGAAGTTGAGACCTCGGATTCGCACCGCCAGACGTTGTTGTACAACTGTCATTGGCTCACCCCAACCAGTAGCCCAGTAGGACCGAGGCCAGTAATGCGGACAGGGCCAGAACGAGGAGCAGACGTTCAGCGGAAGACAAGGGCTGCACCGGGAAGGAGCGGATGTTGCCGTCATATCCCCGAGCCAGCATCGCACTGTAGATGCGCTCACTCCGCTCATAGCCACGCAGGAAGAGGGTGCCCGCCATGGCGCCGGTCACTCGCGCCCGCCACATCACAGTCCCGCCGCCGCGCCCCAGACACGAGCCACTGCGAGCGTCCCGGGCACGCATCATTCGCATCGCCTCGTCGACCAGCACTGCCAGGTAGCGCCACATCAGGCTGAGGATTGCGACCAGCAGCCTTGGGAGCCGCAGGGCACGCATTGCCAGCAGCAGATCCGTCAGAGGGGTCGTGGCCGTCAGCAGGATAGCCATCTGCACCGAAAGCCATGATTTCAAGGCCACGCTCAGAAAGCGTTCCAAGCCTGGTACTGTGACCGACGCTGACCAGCCGGCCAGCTCGATTGACAAGACGGCAGGGCCCTTCATTGTCACCAGGACGGGCAGCGCTGCCAGGATGAACGGAAGCGCCACAGCTGCCCGCCGCATGACAAAAGGCCAACCTAGCTCGGACGCCACGGCAGCGGACAGCGCGATCGCCAGGAGCAGCACGTACATCGGCCACGCAGCTACAGGCGCCAGCGACACGCTCAGCACAAAGGCCAAGGTGAGCACCAGCTTGATTCGAGCATCCAGTTGATGCAGCGCGCTGTCGCCCGGATGGTACAGATGATAGGGACTAAAGTGCATGGGGCTCCCGACTCGCGGTCTATCGTTCGCGCAAGCTATCGGCGGTGTGCCACGCTACTGCCAAGTGTGAAGCGCACAAACAAGGGCTGGCCCCATGACCCCGCGCGGCCAGCCCGCTGTGTTGCCGCCAATTCCTAAGGGGTAGGTGCAGACTCGCGTCTACGACGTGCTGCAGTGACTGACCACGTTACTGCCGCAACGATGATCAATCCCACAATCCCGGCCATGATGGTGCCCACACGCTCGTTGGGGACGCCGGGAAACACATAGTCGGGAAGGATCGTGTAGGGCGCGTCCTGCGCAAACCTCTCAAAGCCCTGTTGCTCAGCGACCCATTCCAAGCCGTCGGGATTGGCCGAGGCAAGGGGGGACAGTACCGCGAGAAACGTAGCCAGCGCAAGGCCACCAACCCACAGTGCCCTCCCGCCGGCAGCCTGGACCCTACCAACGGTCAAGAGATCCCGCCGCGCGGCATACAGGAGGGCCAACCCTCCAACCGTGATCAATCCCTCACCAATGCCAATCAGCATGTGAATCGCACCCATCGCTGGCACGGCGATGTTCGCTGGCGAGGTGCCGGACAGGGCAAGCTCCAATGCCGCGGCCAGAGATGCGACCACCATTGAAAGCCAGGCCGCCACAAAGCCTGCTGCGAAGAGGTTCCAATCCTTTTCGCTGGCCAACCTGCGCACCGTCAAGAATGCAGCATAGCCAACTGCCACACCGACGACTCCCATGTTCACGATGTTCGCGCCCAGCGCTAGCAGGCCGCCATCCTGAAACAGCAGGGCCTGGGTGCCCACGACACAGGTCATTACCACCATGCCTGCCCAAGGACCTAGCACGACCGCAGCCAGAGCGGCACCCATCAGGTGACCGGACGTACCTCCGGCCACGCTAAAGTTGAGCATCTGCCCGGCGAAGATGGCTGCCGCCATCACGCCCATCAAAGGTACTTTGCGATCATCGAGTGTTCGGTTGACGCGCACAAGCGCATAGCCAACGGCGACAATCACGACCACCCATAGCATCAGCGACAGGGGCGTGGACAGGAACCCATCAGGAATGTGCATGGGTGTGGGAGGCAAGTCGAAGAGAGCTTCAGGTGTGAGAGCTGTCCTTGCCGACACAGAGGACTGCGGTTGTCCCAACCAATCCAGAGTTGACATTATCGGTTCCTCTCTGCGTCTGGGAATTCTTCCCGAGCAGGGCAGAACGCAGATGCAAAGATTTACAGATACAAATAGTAGTATAGAATGGTCGGGCTGTCAAATCAGGGGAGGTAAAAAAAGATGCGGGCTGCTCGAGAGTGCTCCGAGTGGCCCGCACCGAGATGACTGTGGAAAACAAAGGGTTCTTCTGGCAATGACCTACTCTCCCAGGGGCCTACGCCCCAAGTACCATCGGCGCTGGAGGGCTTAACTGCCTGGTTCGGGATGGAACAGGGTGTTTCCCCTCCGCTAGGATCACCAGAAGAACCCGCGCTCTTCATATGTCGTTGTGAACAGAGTGAAGAATCTCGTGCAGCCGGGGTCGTGACCCTTCGCTTGGGGTCACGACTGTGTCGTCAGACTAGCACCCTAAGAATTGAACAGAATGCGCAAACTCATTAGGCGGATCACTGCGTGAATATAAGCCCTCGACCATTAGTACGGCTTAGCTGAAGACATTGCTGTCCTTACACATGCCGCCTATCAACCTGGTAGTCTCCCAGGGGTCTTACCTCCTTGACGGAGTGGGTGACCTAATCTTGGGGCGAGCTTCCCACTTAGATGCTTTCAGCGGTTATCTCTGCCGAGCGTAGCTACCCAGCTATGCACCTGGCGGTACAACTGGCACACTAGAGGCTCGTCCACCCTGGTCCTCTCGTACTGAGGGCAGCTCCCCTCAAGTCACCT
>JBFEPU010000291.1:0-3657 GCA_041549915.1 Anaerolineae bacterium
CACGACAATCGGCACGCCGATCTGGGCTTCGAGGTAGCGCAGGTAGTCCTCGGCTGCAGCCGGCAGCTGGGCGTGGTCGGTGATGCCCTCGGTCGGCTGCTGCCAGCCCGGCACCTGCTCGAGCACCGGTTTGACTTTGCCGGCGAAAAAGCCCGCTGGCTGCGCTTTGGTTTCCCATGGTACTTCCAGTCTGACCTGCTGGATGCCTTAGAGGCCCTGGCTGCCTGCGGGTACGCAGCTGACGCGCGCTTTCGGCGACTGGCAGAACACGTGCGCTGCAAGCAAGCCCGAGATGGTCGCTGGCTCTTGGAGGGCGGCAGCACAGTGATGCGCGTCGAACGCAAAGGGCATCCTAGCAAGTGGATTACCGTGAGAGCCCTGCGCCTCCTCAAGCACGTGGACGAGGCGAAGCGCACTCGGTGAAGCGAGGACCTCGGGCAGAGCTCGCACAGGCCGAGTCGCCAGCGCGTACAGGCGTGCTTACGGAAGTGAGGGAATTCAACCGTGAGAGCGTTGCGCGGGACTGCGCTGAAGCGCTTCCACCGCGACTTCCGGCGCGAGAACCCTATCCGGCATGACATCGTGGTCATCTTGCAGAGCGTTGAGTATCCAGCAAATGTCGGCTCCATCTTTCGTATCGCCGACGCCGCGCGGATTGAAGAGCTGGTCTTGACCGGCATCGCGCCGACCCCACCCAATGCTACAGTTGTCAAGGTAGGTCGACACAAAGACAAGTGCGTGGCGTGGCGCTACAGCAAGGAAGTTGAGCCTCCCATTGCTGAGCTCAGAGATGATGGCTATCGGATCTTCGCCATGGAGATCACCGACAAGGCGCGCCCTTACCACGAGATCGACTGGCCTAGCAAGGTTGGTCTGGTCGTGGGGCACGAGGACCACGGCGTCACCCGTGCCACGCTTGCTCAATGCGATGATGCGGTATTTGTGCCCATGTGGGGCAGAGGTCTGTCGCTGAACGTACACGTGGCGCTGGCCATCGTCCTCTTTCACATTCGCTATCAGGGTCAGACAGCTTCACTGTGACCGGTTGCAGGGTCCGGCTGGGAAGCATCGTGGGCGGCGCCTGAGGGCCGCTGAATGGGGATGGTTTTCTTGGAGTGCGAGGACTGGCGGGAAAGTCCGCAAGCTACAGACATGTCGCTTGGGGCTTTGAGGTTGTGATCGACGACCCCGATCTTGAGATGGAGAGAATCTGGAACCTGTGATGGAACATCCAGCTCAGCGATGGTCCCGACAGGTGGGATGCGGAAGTCCGGTCGCTGAACCAGGCACAAGGGCAGGTCGGCGAGCTGACCGCTGGGCAGCGTCTGGTTCGCGCGCACATGGGAGAGTTCTGTCGCCGGCACCCGCTTTCCCCACAGTGTTGGACTGCACTGTCAAGACTTGGGCACAGGCCACTGAGGCAGGCATGACAGGTTGCGATGCGAAGGGCGCGGGCGCGTGTGATCTCAGCTACGACCAGGATTCCGCCCCACGAAGCGACGACGGTGGATGACAGGTAAGCGTCGTGGTCTCTGGCTGTCGAGACACGGAAGGTACCTTGACAAGCTGGCAGCCGCCCCGGTATAATGCAAGTGAAGACATAACATGACGATGCATCTGGAGAACCGACGACAGTGAGTGAGGATTCTTCGCCTTCGATCAGCGACAGCATGCAGATGTACCTGGTCACCATTGCGAGGCTGCAGGAGCACAGTGACCCAGTGCCCCTATCCCAGATCGCTGAAGCACTATCGGTGTCTCCAGTTTCCGTGAACGAGATGTGCCGCAAGTTGCAGGATCAGGGCCTCCTTCAGTACAAGCCGTACAAAGGTGCGTCGCTCACGGAGGAGGGTGAGCGTCGCGCTCACTACATCCTCCGCCGCCACCGGCTTTGGGAGGTGTTCCTGGTTGAGAAGCTTGGCCTGGAGTACAGTCGGGCTCATGACGCTGCATGTCAGCTGGAGCACTCAACGCCCGACCTGGTGGCCAATAGGCTTGACGACTTCCTGGGGCATCCTACGGTCAACCCCGAAGGGCTGCCAATTCCAGAAGCAGATGGCGTCGTGTCGGGCCGCGTTTTGATTGCGCTGTCAGCGCTGTCTGCTGGTCAGAGCGGCCACGTGATACGTAGTCATGTCAACGATGCCGCGCGGTCGTTTCTCTACGAGCATGGGATTCGCCCAGGGGCCCTGTTAAGGGTGGGCTCTGTGGGCGAGGAAAGCCTGCTGGTGAAGGTGTCGGGCCAGTATGTGGCCATCGCGCGTACACTGGCTGATGCTGTGCAGGTCGAACCTGAGGAGAGGAGCCGCAGTGGCGAATAGGCAGGGCATGGCAGGGTGACGCCGATCACCTTGCTCACTGGGTGGCGCGCTCGACCGGAAGCCAGGTCTGTGCCCCGGTGGACCGCACCGGCGCGTCTGTTTGCCGTCGCCGGCCTGCAATTTGGCCGGCTGGTGGTGTTGGGTGTCTTCGCCAGACTCCGTGTGGCGATCACCAGGCCCTGGATGCTGCGCCGGACCCTGCGTGCTCGCTCAATCGGGCGACGGGTGAGTCGCGATGCGTTGTTGTGAGCAGCTTCCGCGACTTTCACGGGTCGCATTGTGAGGTACAGTAGCGGCTGGTGAGCAGAGCAACAGAGTCTGGCCTGGAGCGGAACCCTGACACAAGGCGTGCCACGGCGAGATGGCTGGCATCGGTCACCATAATTGGCCTTGTCCTATCTGCGAGCCTGTTCATCTCGGCCGGTCGCTTGGACTGGTGTATGGCCTGGGCCTATGTCGGCGTCTACGCCGCGGCGCAAGTGCTCGTCGCTGCCGTGGTCATACGGGGCAACCCAGAACTGGCTGCAGAACGTACTCAGCTCCGCGCATCGCCCGCCGCCCGCTGGGACAGGATGCTGGCTGGGATCGTCGCTCTGTGGGGGCCAATGGCCACGCTGATTGTTTCGGGGCTTGACATGCGCCTCTCTGGGTCACCAGCCATGCCGCAAGTGCTTCAAACCCCAGGCCTGGCGCTTGCAGTGGCCGGATCGCTCCTTACGGTCTGGGCGATGGCCTCCAATCCGTTCTTCTATGGTCATGTGCGTATTGAGAGGGAGCGGGGTCACTACGTTGTGGACAGTGGGCCGTACAGGATGGTGCGGCATCCCGGCTACCTTGGCGCTGCGGTATTCAGCCTCGCAACACCGCTGATGCTTGGGTCGGTGTGGGCGTTCATCCCGGCAGGTATCACCTTGGGCACCCTGGTCGTGCGCACTGCTCTGGAGGACCGTGTATTGCAGGAGGGTCTGGACGGATACAAGGAGTATGCAGTGCAGGTACCCCATCGCCTGGTACCTGGCGTGTGGTAGAAACACGGCGGCCCTGAAAGAAGAGAGTACGCGAGGACATGCCAGGTCCAACCATCCGATCCGAGCCGCACTGAGCAGAGGGCCGCCCTAAGGGCAGGTGGCACATGTCAGATACCAAACAGGACAGGAGGAGCGACTTGCCGCGCCGTGAGATTTATGTGAGTACGGATGTGGAGACCGATGGACCCATTCCTGGGCAGTACTCGATGCTCAGTTTCGCCTCGGCCGCATACCTCGCTGACAAGACGCTATTGGACACGTTTTCGGCTACTCTGCAGACTTTGCCTGGCGCCTCCGTAGATCCGAGG
>JBFEPU010000292.1:0-3650 GCA_041549915.1 Anaerolineae bacterium
TACGCAGCCAGTGTGTGATACCGAGAGATTCAAAGGGCCCGGGAACCTTGAGCGTCTTAGTCTCTTGGTGTCTTGGTGTCCTTGCTCTGCCACTTTCGTGGGAGTTCTGGGTAGACTCCAGGGACTATGCCGACTGTCGAGCCGTTCTCGCGGACACTGTGCGCTACCGCCCTCCTGTTGAGCGAGCCGTCCGCCTTGGATCCCGTACCCCTGCGACCAGCACCGCCGACAGTGCCGCACAAGCGGCGCTTGGGGCGAAAACGGCATCCAGCCCCCATCGCTCAACGACAAAGCCGCCTCCCAAAAGCAGAAGGCTCACGATTCCCAGCGCTGTGTTCAAGAGGCCGACGTACAGAACACGGTCCGCCGCTGGGGCAAGATCCAGGCCGAGGCTCAACGCGGAGACCAAGATCCCGCTTTGCAGGGCCCCCTCCACGACAAACTGTCCTGCGAAAGCCACGTAAGACAGTCGCGTGCCAAGCACCAGAGGCACCAGCGGTGGTAGAATGCTGAGCAGACTGGCCACCAGCATCGCCGTGCGGTTGCCGTGGCGGTCGCTCAGCCGGCCCCACAGTATCGTGGAGCCCACCGCCGCCAGTGTGAAGCCGGTCAGATAGGCACCCGCCGCGCTGGTGGGTGCTGCCAGTTTCTCCACAGCAAACACTGTGTAGAAGGGCCGGGAGACACCTTGAACCAGGAGCAAAATCCGGGCGGCCACAAAAGCCGTGTAATTGCGGTCATGCCGCAGCAGAGCCGGAATCGCTCTCCATCCTGCGCGACCACTGTGCTCAGCAATTGCGACGCCGGCAGGCTCGGTCACCTGGGCGAAAGCGATCAGACCACCCGCCAATGCCAGCGTGGCAACGGCAAACAGCGATGCAAAGTTGACGGGGAAGGCGAGCCCGCTCTGCGCCCCCAGCATATAGCTCGTCAGAGCGCCCGCCGCGAGTGCTAACACACCGCCAGCGAATTCGCGCCAGGCAAAGAAGGATCCGCGCCGATCAGCGCCTATTGCCTTGGCCACAATATCCATGAAGGAGAGCCCGCCGCCGCCGGACAATAGGGCATAGACGGCGTACACTGTGAGAAAGACGGTCAGCAGCCACGAAGCATTGCCGTTCCAAGTGGTCCACACCAGCAACGTCAGCATCACCCAGCACAACGCGCGACCCAGCGCAGTGGCCCGGTACAGCGGCATCTTCCTGGGCATACGGCGTGCCAGGCCAGAAACCAGCAGTTGGGGCAAGAACCAGCCGCCCTGCGCAATCGGCTGCAGCATCCCGATCACCAGGGGAGAGGCCCCCAGCTGGCTCACAAACCACGTTAGAACCAGCGAAGGATCGGTGAGTGTGCCGTAAAGGCGCATCAAAGCACCGTTGGCGACGCCCAGGGCAAAGTTGCGCCGCGAGGCCTGCGCCGGCAGTCCCGGATCCTCCATCGTCACGCCGGGGCCACCCGCGGCTGGCGGACCCCGCCAAGCAGTAAGATCGACAGCAGGGCGCACAGGCCACTCAGGACAAAGACAGAGGCAATTCCCCACCCTTGCACAATGATGCCGCTGGCCATCATCAGCAGCTGCACCATACCCAGCAGGGTGTTGGCGACCGCGTAGTAGATCACCCTTTGCGCTGCTGGGGCGACGTCAAGCACAAACGCCATGTAGCCAATCTCGAATCCACTGCGAGCACTGCCGAGCAGCAGAAACGCCGGCGCAAACGCCAGGTATGAGATTCTGGAACTCAGCAGGAGCGACAGAGCAGGGACAGGCACGCTCAACAGGCCCACCAGCCGCAGAACCGTCCGGCTTCCGCGGCAGTCACTCAAGCGACCCCACAGCAGCGTCGAGCCCATCGACCCGGCAGTGAAGACGGCCAGATAGACACCTGCCATTCGAGCGGGCGCACCCAGCTGTTCCTTGGCAAGAACGGTGTAAAAGGGCATGGCCACCGTGCTGATCAGCAGCGCCATCATCGACAGCATGAACCGCGCAAAGTTGTGATCCTGTCGCAGGATGCGCCCAACGCGCTGCACATGGCCGCCGGAGGGCAGATCGCCAGATCGGACCGTATCTCCGGGCTCGACCACTAACGAGAAGCACACCCACCCCACCATGCCAACCAGCCCAGCGACAGCGAACAGGCAGGCAAAGTTGACTGGAAACGCTAGGCCGCGACGTTCGTCCAGCGCATAGCCCACCAGCCCAGTCCCTGCCAGGGCCAGCAGAGCCCCGCCGAACTGGCGCCAGCCGAAGAACGTCCCGCGCCGCGCAGCTGGGATCGCCTTGCCCACAATGTCCATGAAGGTCAGCGCCGACGCACCACGCAGCATCGAAAACAAGACGTATGCCAGCGTGAACACAGCGAGCAGCAGAGGTGCGTTGCGATTGCCGATGAGCAGCACCGAGCCTACCAGCAGCGACCAGCACACGGCGCGCATCACAGCCAGGGCCCGGTACGCTGGCATCTTACGGGCCAGTGCCTGCAGCCGGCCTGAAGTCAGCATCTGGGCCACGAATCCAGCGCCCCTGCCCACTGGCTGCAACAAGCCGATGAGCAGCGGAGAAGCGCCCAATCCGCTGACGAACCAGGTGAGGACAAGGGCAGGATCGGTCAGATCACGGAAGAAACGGCCCAGAACTCCGTTGGCAACGCCAAGCAAAAAGTTGCGTCTCAGCGGGGGTTCAGTTGGACCGGGCATCATCCACCAGCGGTCGCCATCTCACGGGGGCTCGGACGACAACGCCAAAGTGGGCTACGCGGGCGGGCCGCTGTGTGCCAACTCGTTGAGTTCCTTGAGCCTGAACAGCGTATCCAGCGTGGCCAGAACCAGAAGCTTGTCACCTGCCTTCAGACGGAGCGTGGGGTCAGGATTCAGATTAGGGCAGCTCGCCATCTCAAAGCAGACGACCGACAGGTCAAGCTCTCCCTCCAGCTTCTGCAACGTCCATCCAATCAAACGCGAATCAGGCGCGACTACCAGCTCGCTCAAGTTGAGCAACACATCACCCACGTAGAAGGAATGCTTCACGCTAACCCGCATGGCAGCGGCCGCGAAAATGGGTGCCGCCAAGGCAGAGGTGCTGAAAGCGGTATGAATGCCAAAGCCTTTCTGCACGCGTCGCGCCAGGTCGGGGTCAAACATGCGCATCACAACCTTGATGTTCGGGTTCAGCTCGCGCGCATCCAGGGAAATGTCGAGATTGGTCAGCTCGTCAGCAGTGCAGGGCACGATGGCATCAGCCCGCTCCACGCCGGCTTTGATCAGCACCTCAGGGCGTCGCGCATCGGCTATGATGACCGGGATCCCCTGTTCCATAGCCTTTTCCACGAAACGACCGCCGGCACTGAGCTCTATGCCCACTACTTCCCGACCGAATCCGAGCAATTCCTGGGTTACCCGAAAACCGACCTTGCCCATGCCGCAAACGATGATGTGGCTGCTGAAGGTCGAAGCCATCGCCACCTGCCATTTCTGAGCTCGGCCCTGCTTGTTCATCAAGGCTGAACCCAAGTTTAGAACGCTATCCGCTCCGGCTGCCAAACCCAGCACCGGAACAGCAAGGAACAGGACCTGCAAATACCACTGCCTGGGGTACGGCAAGACGGCGTTCAGGAAGACCAGCGACAGCGTGGCGTACACAGCCTCGCCAA
>JBFEPU010000293.1:0-3645 GCA_041549915.1 Anaerolineae bacterium
GGGCCTGGCGCAGGTCGCACATGATGCCCTCACCGATCTAAGCTTTCGGCCGTCTCTGCCACGCTCCGATTGCCCCATTCACCATAGGGAGACCGGCCATGGCCAACGCCAGGACATCCGGGCGCGCCACATCCCGGTCGGGCATCGCGTTGTCGATCAGATCGCCGTACAGCAGGGGGGAGAACAGTGAGACTCCCGAAACGAGCGGAATGGTGAGCAGCAGGTCTGCGATCCACAGTTGGCATGGCCGGGCACTGGGCTTCCTGGTCGTGGCTGATGATGGCCCTCCATCCCCCACCATGCACGCTCACGGCTCAATACCTCGTGCGTGGACGCCGAGTTTCTCGGCACTAGTATACACCATCCCGCAGCCTCAGCGCAGAGGAGGTCATGAGCAGTCAAACCTGGTTGTGAGGAGCACTGTGCCACCGTGCATCAGCCACTGGCAACCTGGCTGGCGCTGGCCTTCGTTTGACCGGCTGGCTGAAGAGGGCTATAGTGACAACCGTTTGCAGGTGGTATCCTGCATTCTGCCACGCGGTTGCCTGCAAGGGCTGCGCTGGCCGGACCATCTTCGCGCGTCGCAGACATGAGCATGAAAGAGATGTTTGAGTCCACCAACCCATTCGTGCAATCGCAGCCCGGCATCGACCGGCTGCTCTCGGCGGGTCGATTCCTGTCTTGGGCAGTCGCGTTTGGCGTGGCCTTTACCCAGTGGCCGCTGTACTCCGAGAACCAGCACACAAAGTTCCTGCACGGACTGGCAAGCGGCGGCTATGGCTTGCTTCGGGAGGACTGGCTGGCCAACACGGCGGATCCACTGCCGGCGTTCAGCTTCTTGGTGAGCGCCAGCTACAGGCTTCTGCCCGAAGCTGTCTTCTACCTATACCACGCCTTGCTGCTTGGCATCTACCTGTATAGCCTTGTGGGCATCGCCTGCCGCATCTTCCCGCCCCTAAGGACTGCGGTGGGGCGCACAGTCCTTTCTGTCGCGATCATTGCTCTTCACGCCACACTGCTGCCGCCCTTTTCGGCCAAGGTACTTGGTGTCAGTCTGGGCTGGTTGCTACAGTCTGGCGTGGCAGGGCAGTACCTCATCAACCCTGCGTTTCAGCCGAGCACATTCGGCGTGCTGCTTGTCCTATCCATCTACATGTTCTTGAGTGGCAGAAGCTTGTGGGCGGCCGTTGCTGCCGCTCTCGCTGCTGTGTTTCACTCGACCTATCTCCCAAGTGCGGCCGTGCTCATGGCATCCTACCTGGCGATCACACTGTCAGAGCCAGCGGACACCGAGCACACAAGGGATGGCCGACTCCGCTCTGCGCTTCTAAGCGGCGCAGTCGCTTTCGCACTCGTCCTGCCGGTGCTGGCCCACAGCTGGGTGATCATGAGGCCCAGCTCAGCGGAAGCATGGAGCAGAGCGCAAGAGATCATCGTGCACTTTCGGATCCCACACCACTCGCTGCCCGAGATCTGGCTCGACAATACCGTGTTCGTCAAGGTCGCCATCGTTCTGCTGGCTGTCTTCCTGGTGAGAGAAACGCGACTGTTCCCTATCCTGCTGCTATCGCTTCTGGCTGCCGTGGGCCTGACGGGTCTGCAGATCCTGTGGCCTAACGACACCCTCGCCTTTGTGGCACCATGGCGCATCTCGGCCTTTTTGGTACCGATCTCGAGCTGTATGGTGATTGCTTCTGTGCTCTCAGCTGTCATCAAGCGGCTGGAGCTGCCTGGCTCCAAGATCAACTTCGTCGTGCTGGCCCTGGGCGCCGCAGCGCTGGCCGCACTGGTGATCCGCGGCGCAACGGCGATCCAGAGCAGCTTCGACGCTCGACGCCAGAGCGACCGTGCGCCGATGTTGAGCTATGTCAGACAGGCCAGGGCGCCCGGACAGACCTACCTCATCCCCACCGATATGGCCGAGTTCAGGTTGGAAACAGGTGCGCCGGTGCTGGTGACCTTCAAGTCGCATCCCTACAAAGATGTGGAGGTCATCGAGTGGCAGAATAGGGTCCTGGCGGCGAACGACTTTTATGCGCAACCGAGCTGTGATAAGCTGCAAGCCCTGGTCGCACAGTACACGATTACCCACGTCGTCCTCGCTAGCGACCAGCTCGCAGCCGGATGCAGCTTCTTGGAAGAGGTCTACAGGGACAGCCGGTACGCCGTGTACAGCGTGCGCCAGGAGCCCTAGATCCCGGCGACGCTGCACGCACCATGCAGCCTGGCCCAGGCGTAACACCGGCAGTCTCATCGCCATGCGGTCGCTCCCTCGATGCCCAGTCACATGGCGCGATACTTGTCAGCAAGGCGGGCGCGATCGGTGTGCTGGCTGGTATGTCTGCCCTCCACTGGCCTTGTTGTGCCACATAGGCGCCTCTCCAGCCGGTGGATGCGGCTCCTCCGACACTCAAGCGCGCGTGCGGCACCCAGGGGCGTGAGTCTCGCGACTGGCCAAGCACTAGCGCTGCAGCGGCTGTTCACCCAGTATGACCGGCAGCGTCCGTTCCTCCCCATCGCGCAGGATGGTCAGCTGCACCGTATCGCCAACGTTGGTCTCTGTCTCCAGATACACCGTCAGCGCCTGAAAGCCCTCCAGCGGGCGGCCGTCGATGCCAGTGATGATGTCACCGTCCAGCGGCACCTGATAGCGTCCGACACGCGCCGAACGGCTGCCGCCTCGTATCCCTGCCTTGTCCGCTGGGCCTCCGCGCACAACTTCAAGCACCAGCACCCCGGAGTCCGTGGCGCCATCCATGCCCGCCTCGCGCAATACGCTGGCAGTGGAAGGTGTCAGCGAGGCCATTTGGACGCCCAGCCAGGGGTGCGGATAGTGTCCGCGCGCGATCAGCTCGGGCACCACTCGCCGCACGGTGTTGGCTGACACGGCAAAGCCGATGCCTGCGTTAGCGCCACTGGTACTGACGATCTGCGAGTTCACACCAATGACCCGCCCTTGGAGATCGAGCAGCGGCCCGCCTGAATTGCCAGGATTGATGGCGGCATCGGTCTGGATGGCCTCGCCGATGAAATCGTTGTCTTCCGGAGACTCGATGACCCGGCCCAGCGCGCTGATGACGCCAGTGGTGAGCGTCTGGTCCAGGCCAAACGGGTTGCCGATGGCCACCACAAACTGGCCCACTCGTAGCTGATCCGAGTCGCCCACCGGCAGCGGTTGCGGCAAAGCAATGCTTTCATCGATGCGAAGCACTGCCAGGTCATTTGTTGGATCCTGTCCCACGACCTTCGCCTGGTGCACGCTGCCGTCAGCCAGGGTGACCAGCAGTTCCTCTGCGTTCTCGACGACATGGTAGTTGGTGAGGATGTGTCCCTGCGCGTCATACACAAAGCCTGAGCCGGTGCCCTCTTGGGGAACCGCCTGCCTGAACCAGTTGTAGACGTAGGTCCTGTTTGTGATGTTGACCACGGCAGGGCTGGCCGCCTTGTACACCGCAATAAACTGCGCCTCCAGCGCGTTGACCGCCTCCTGCACATTGGGCAGCGGTGGTACCAGGGTAGGTACTGCCGTTTCCGTGGCCACGGTGGAGGCCGCTGGCGTTGTTGAGCTGAGCGCCGGGGTGCCCAGCATATCACAGCCCGGCAGCACCAGCAGCAGTGTGAGCGCAACTGCCATCCATGCTCCAC
>JBFEPU010000294.1:0-3634 GCA_041549915.1 Anaerolineae bacterium
ATGACATCAACCCTGTAAGTGCGAGCGTCAGCGAAGCAGTCTCCTCTGAGTGTGTTGGAGATTGCTCGTCTGCACCTGGGGCGCAGACACAGGTGTCCTCCCTCCGCTCGTCGCAATGACAGATGGGATGACATTGCCGATCGAATGGCGCCGGTGGCGCCGTGGCAATACTCAGGACGACACAGAAGGGATCGCTGTCCTGACTTTGGAAAGTCCCTGATGCGTCGAAGCGCAAAGCCGATTTGACGGCTTGGGTTCATTTCGCTAGTATATTCAGATACCCTTGCGCAAAATGGAAAGGAACAAGACCCCAGGCATGGCGAATGCTTCAGGCAATCCCCTCATCGTGCAAAGCGATAGGACGGTACTGCTGGAGGTGGACAATCCTCTCTACGCACCAGCGCGAGATGAGCTGGTGCGCTTTGCCGAGCTGCAGAAGAGTCCGGAATACATCCACACCTATGTGATCACGCCGCTGTCACTGTGGAACGCCGCTGCCGCCGGTCTCGATGCGGAGGCAATCATCGGCGCTCTGGAGACGTACAGCAAGTACCGCCTTCCAGACAACGTCCGCACGGACATTGCCGAGTATGTGTCGCGCTACGGCAGAGTCAGACTCATCAGCAAAGACGAGAAGCTGTATTTGGTTTCTGACGACGAGGCGCTGATCGCTGAATTGGCGCGCTACAAACCGTTGAAGCCGTACGTCCGGCGGCAGCCGGGCCCGCTGAGCCTGGAGGTAGATAGGCTCAAGCGCGGCCACGTTAAGCAGGCGCTGATGCAACTTGGCTACCCGGCTGAGGACCTGGCTGGCTACGTAGCGGGGGCTCCGCTGCAGTTCTCCTTGCTTGGCACAGCGCGAAGCGGTGGTCAGTTCACGCTGCGCCCCTATCAGGAGCAAGCCGTTGGGGCCTTTCACGCTGGCGGAGCGCTACACGGCGGCAGCGGTGTCGTCGTCCTGCCCTGCGGTGCGGGCAAGACCATCGTGGGGATGGCGGCCATGGAGAAGCTGCAGTGTGCCACTCTCATCCTGACGACCAGCACCGTCGCCGCACGGCAGTGGATTGGGGAGTTTCTGGACAAGACAGACCTCGCAGAGGAAAGCGTGGGTGAGTACACGGGCCTGCGCAAGCAGGTGCGGCCAGTGACAGTCAGCACCTACCAGATCATGACCTACCACCCACGTGGGTCGGCACAGGCAGATAGGCTCCAGGACCGGTACCCACACTTTGCACTGTTCAACGAGCACGATTGGGGCCTGATCATCTATGACGAAGTGCATCTGCTGCCGGCGCCAGTGTTCCGAATGACTGCTGAGATTCAGACACGGCGACGGCTTGGTCTGACAGCGACTCTTGTTCGCGAAGACGGGCGCCAGACCGATGTGTCCTCGCTGATCGGCCCCAAGAAGTACGACGCACCCTGGAAGGACCTGGAGCAGCAGGGCTGGATTGCGACTGCCGAATGCCACGAGATTCGCATCCCCTTGCCCGATGAGCTTCGCCTGCAGTACGCCATGGCGCCGAAGCGCGAGAAGTATCGCGTGGCTGCTGAGAACCCACGCAAGTTCGCTGTGCTCGATCAGCTGCTTTCGAAGCATCCGCATGACAGCGTACTGATCATCGGCATGTATCTGGATCAGCTACAAGAGGCTGCCGCCCGGTATGAGTGCCCCCTGATCACCGGTCAAACCAGGGTCGCTGAACGCCAGAGGCTGTTCGCCGCCTTCCGCCGCGGCGACATTGAGCGCCTGGTCGTGTCCAAGGTGGCCAACTTTGCCGTGGATTTGCCAGATGCAAACGTGGCGATACAGATTTCCGGCACCTTTGGATCGAGGCAGGAGGAGGCACAGCGTTTGGGCCGTATCCTGCGCCCCAAACGCCATGGTCTGTTGGCCCACTTCTACACGCTGGTCACACGTGACACCCGCGATCAGGAATACGCTGCCAAGCGGCAGTTGTTCCTGACGGAACAGGGATATCGTTTCGATATCCTCTACGAGGACGAGGTGCCAACGTGGCAGCCCACGACCCTGGCACTGACAGCGCAGCCGGTGCGTCCCAAGGAACTAGTAGCAGGTGGTCGCGCGCATCGCGCCCCGGAACGCTAGCGAGCAGGGTATTCCCTTGTGTACCGTCTCACGCGCGACAGGAGAGTGCCAGGCCTTGCTCGGCGGCTCTTGGGCGGCAAGCATCGCCTGCACGACGGGACGTGCGCCTTGCGGCCAAGGTAGAGGAGAACCCCGGTGAATGCGGACCTGGCCTTGCTGATGGGTCTGACCGTGCAGTACGTCCGCGACGCGCTCTACCCCAAGATCTACCGGCGGGCTGAAGCCTACTACAGCGATCACCGTGTGCTGGCCCCGCGCCGGACGGATGCTATGCTGCAGGCGTACGTGCGCGGCACGGACCTGTACACCGTGCGCATTGAGGCGGTACAGGGCCAGCTCGTGTCGTCATGCACCTGCAGCTTTGCCCAGCGGGCACTCTGCAAGCACATTGGCGCGCTGCTGCTGCAGTGGGTGCGAGAACCAGAGTCCTTCTCCGTAGCGGCGGAGGAAACGTCTTCCTCCCCAGCAGCGGAGCTGGGCGATGCATCCCCCTCGACGCCCTCGCGTCCCTGGAGCGCTCTGGGATCCGACGGGGCGCCTTTGTCCATGCCTGCCCGTGGCGGCGACCCACAGTCCAACCTTCCGGACCTGCTCGGGCAGCTGAAGCTGGAGGCTTTGCAGGAAATCGCGCGCCGACGCGGCTGGCAGATCGATGCACAAGAAAAGAAAGGCTTTGCGACCGCACTGGCCGGTCTACTGGTCGACCGCACCGAAGTCGCCAGGGCGGTCACATTGCTCTCCGAGGATCTGCGCGAAGCGCTGCGCGGTGCATTCGTGGCTGAGGATGGGCATGGCATTACAGCCAGCGCTTTGGCCCGCGTAGTCACTGCGCTGCGTGGCGCACAAGGACCAACGCTCAAGCCAGTTGAGGCTGCCGGGCTGCTACTTGATCTGTCGGGCTGGGGGCTTGTTCTCCCCTGGCAGACGCTTTCGAACGGCGCCAGCTACCTGCTGTCGTGGGAAATTCAGAACAAGGTCCCTCCGCTCGCCGGCTGGTGCCCGCTGTCATCGCCCACCGCGGCAGGCAAGGAGCTCTCGACCGATAGGCGCGAGTTGCTGCAGCTCATCCAAGACGTATGGCGGCGGATTTCGCAGAAACCACTGCGGCTGCGCGAACCGCCTGAGCCGTTGCACGACCGACGCCTCCGCAGCACAGTGCGCGACTGGCCCTATGACGCAGACGAGATCCGCGGATGGCAGAGCAAGCAAAGCAGCTCGCAGCTGACCAGTCTCATCGTACCTCCGCAGCCCCCTTTGCTCGACGATGCAGAACTAGCGTCGATGGCGTCAGTGACGGACGGTGATTCTGAGCAGATGGAGTTTCTGTGCCGCCTGCTGTATGAGCTGGAGCTTGTGGCAAGCGATGGGGGGTGCTTGGTGTCCTGTCCGGAGGCAATGCATCGTTTCGCACGCACTTCCCCACTGGAGCAGTACACCAGCCTGGCTCAGACCTACACCTCGATGACGGGCTGGAGCGAACTGGACATGCTCATGAGGCGTGAGCCCCGCCTGTCCCTGAGGCGC
>JBFEPU010000295.1:0-3581 GCA_041549915.1 Anaerolineae bacterium
AAGCCGCGGTATTCAGCGATCTGGTGAGCCTGCAGCGTGCCCCCCGAGCAGCGCAGGCGTGCCACGCTGTTCAAGTTCGCTGCCATGCTCCATGATGTGGCCAAGCCCAAGACCCACTCCCGGGACGACAACGGGCGGATACGCGCTTTCGGCCACGAACGGCTGGGAGCGGAAATGGCCGAACAGGTGCTGGCCCGGCTGCGCTTTTCCGCACAGGAGATTCGCCTGCTGGGCACCATCGTCACACACCATATGCGGCCCGGTTGGCTGCTCAAACAGCCGGTGGTCACCAACAGGGCCGTCTATCGCTTCTTCCGCGATACGGGCGATGCGGGCATAGATGTGGTGATGCTGGCGCTGGCCGACCAGCGTGCCACGCGCGGCGAGACGCTGACCACCGAGCACTGGCGAGACTATCTGGCGCTGGCTCACCGGCTGCTGGAGAGCTACTTCCACAAGCCAGCTGAAGCGGTTGACCCTCCGCGGCTGGTCAGCGGTGATGACGTCCTATCGCTGCTGGGGATGCCGCCGGGGCCGGAGGTCGGAGAGATGCTGGAGAGGGTGCGCGAGGAGCAGGCAGAAGGGTTGCTGCGCAGCAGAGAAGAGGCACTCGATTTCTTGCGGCGGCAGTCTAGGCCGAGGAACGGAAGCAGGTAGCTACAGAGGCACTGGGACCCTGCGCGTTTCGGAGTAGCATAGTGGGCGGCTTCATGCCCTGTGTCATGGCCGAACGTTTGCTGGATGACAGGCCGTCCCAAGCGTGCAGCTTGTCGGCGGACGGAAGCAGTGCGCGCAGCATCTGCGCGCGCTGCGGCGCTGTGGTGGCGGGAGGCGTGGAGTTGCGCACCACAATTGCGCCCGGGAGTGGGTGAGGAGGCTGTAGCGAGACGTCCATGATCGCCGAGGAGAAGCCCAAGCAGGGTCTGGACCATGTACTGTGGATTGGTGGGTCCACATGCGCTGGCAAGACCACCCTAACCAAGCTCCTTGGGACGCGGTACGGGCTGCGCACGTACCATGTCGACAAGGCGCTGCGCGAACACATGAGGCAGATCGATCCGGCCACATACCCCGCTCTCCACGAATGGACGACGATGCCCTGGAAGGAGCGCTGTGTGCGCCCCTGGAAGGTGCAGTTGGCCGACTCCATTGCCGCCTACGAAGAGCAGTTCGGCATGGTCCTCCAGGACCTGCTGACGTCCGCGCCCACCCCTGTCCTTGTGGAGGGTGCGGCCCTGCTGCCGCACCTTGTCGCACCATGGTTGCAGCATGGGCGGCAGGCGATCTGGGCCATACCGAGCCAGGCGTTCCTGCAGCAGCACCACTCCAAGCGCATCTCTGTGGTGCTGCGCATTCGCGGCCCATCTGAGGATCCCGACTGGGCCTTTCGAAACTGGATGGACTTTGGTGACGGGTTCGCACGGTGGATAGCGGAGAGCACGGAAAAGCTGGGGCTTCCTCTGCTCATGGTAGACGAGCAAAGCACCCTCGAGGAGAACGCGGAGGTGCTGGCCCGGCACTTTGGCCTGGGCTCTCCATGATAGCCGAACGCTCACAACGGGAACTGTGCTGACCCGCTGGAGCCGATTGGGGGGCGCAACCACTGGGCTTGACCGGCGAAGCGCAGGGTTCTCGTTGCGTTCGTCTGTGCGCTGCTGGCGGTGGCGCTGATCCGGTATTCACGGGCAAGGGAGCCCATCGGGAGGAAACCATGACCCGAGCGAGACGTTTTCTGCTGTTGGCGGTGATTTTGCTTGCGGTAGGGACCGCAGCCTTGTGGTTCATCCGGCAGCGCAGCGGTTGCAGGGGCCACTCTGCCTCGCTGAGCATATCGGGCACGGCCGCCGCGGTGCAGGTAGGCGAACCCCTCACCGTCCAGTTGGCGCTCTCCAACACGGGCTGCGTAGCCCTGGGCCTGCCCCAGTACCGGCTGTACGTGGAAACCGGCGGACTGGGGCGCGTCCTCTCGCCGGAAAGGCCGGAGCCGGTGATACATTCGCTAGCGGTCCAGCCGGGAGAGTCTGACGGCGCGGAGTTTGTGCTGCAGGCATTTGCGGCTGGCAAGGCCACCATCACGGCCTCGGCCAGTTTTGAGGTGCACCTGGACTATCCCGGGCCGGCATACTGGGGCATGAGCAACAGCGGCCCGCTGGTTGTGACGGTACAGGAGTAGGTGGAGAGAGTAGCGCACTGCTGCTTCGCTTGAGCAACACACAGACACCAAGCCACAATACCAGACTGTTTGTGTTGCAGCGTGCCTTGGTGGCTAGGCATGGCTTCGCTACCGGCCATCTCTATCTTGCGTCCGTGGTCCAGCGAGAGGAGACGCTCGATGACCAAAGCGCAACCTGACTGGCGTACTTTCGTCCTGCTGCTCATCGACTTGCAGCGGGATTTCTGGTCGCAGCGCGTCGCAGAGCACTTTCCCGACTTGCCGGGCAATGTGCAGCGCCTGCTGGCACTGTGCCGCGAAGAGGGCATCGACGTTGTCCACCTGCGAGCTCAGTTCAAGGCGGACCGCTCGGACTGGATGCCGCGCTACAAGCTGCGAGGGCGCATCCCGTGCGTGGAGGGCACGCCGGGAATCGAGACGGTGCCCTTTGCGCGGGAGCTGGCGGGCGAGAAGGTGATCGTCAAGCACACCTTCGACGGATTTCACCATACGCCGTTGCTTCCGTACCTGCAGGAGAGCGGCAAACGTTTTGTCCTCACGGCTGGCCTGATGACCAGCACCTGCGTGTTTCTGACTACTGCATCCGCAATGCAGCTTGGATTTCTCGCTGCGGTGGTGGAAGATTGCTGCGCCGACCATCCCGACGCGCACGCCCACACGCTGGACTGGTACCCATTCATCTTCGACCGCACGACGGTGCAGGAGATTCCGGGGCGCTACTCGGAGTGGCAGGCCGCGCTGCGTGACCTGGAGGCAGAGCACAGCGCGTAGGAGTGGTTGGGCAGAAGCAGCGTAGCAGCAGAGTGATATGACGGCGCAGAGAGCCATCCAGTGAATAGAGAGGAGCCACATGTGATGCTGGTGCGAAAGTACGTTGAGATCGAGCCGGTGCCGTACTCGGAGGGGATCGAGAAGCGGGTGGTGTTCGGGCCCAAGCAGGGCGCGCCCACCTTCGTGATGAGGGTTTTTGACCTACCGCCTGGCACTTCGTCCCCGTTCCACACCCACGACTGGGAGCACCAGGTGTTCATCCTGAGTGGCACTGCCGCCGCGGTGTCGGACGCCGGAGAGGTGCCCCTCGAACCGGAGGACGCCATCTTCGTGCCGCCATACGAGAAACACTGCTTCAAGAACACAGGTCAGGACACGTTGCGCTTCATGTGCCTGGTGCCGCTGCGCGGCGAGGACACGCCGTAGTCAGGGGGATGCGCTGGCAGGCTGGTACGGCTCTTGGCAGGCACTGCGGGGCGGACACGGCTTGCTGACGTGTGTATTGAGCTGCATGGAGGTTCTTCGGCCTGCGGCCTCAGAATGACATAGGAGAGCACGATCGTCTGCCGTCAGGGTACAGGATGGGAGGGAGATGCATGTCCTCCGCAGCGAGGATCACCAGAGTCAAGATCTGCTG
>JBFEPU010000296.1:0-3576 GCA_041549915.1 Anaerolineae bacterium
CCATACTAGATCTCCACGAGCGCCGAGAACCTGCTGACTTTGTCACTGTATGCGACGAGTTGGAGCGGCGTGGCCAGCTGGAAACGGTTGGCGGTGCTGGCTACTTGACCTCCTTGATCAACAGCGTCCCCACTGCCATACATGTCGAACACTATGCACACATCGTGGAGCGGACAACCATTCTCCGCCGCCTGATCGAGGCCGCAGGCAAGATTGCCGGTCTGGCCTATGGCGAGGCAGAGGATGTAGATGCGGTCGTTGACCGCGCCGAGCAGATATTGTTCGATGTATCTCAGCGACGAGTCTCACGGGGGCTCATGCCCATCAAGCGAATCCTGACCGAGTACTATGACCGCATTGAGTACCTGCATCGGCACAAGGGACAAATGGTCGGGCTGCCCACCGGTTTTATCGATATAGACCGGCTACTCGGTGGCATGCAACGTTCCGATCTGATCATTGTTGCCGGCCGACCTGGGATGGGCAAGAGCAGCTTAGGGCTGAGCGTTGCCCACAATGCAGCGCTGAAGAACAACTCCGTGGTCGCCTTTTTCAGCCTCGAGATGTCCGCTACACAGCTCGTGCAGCGCCTGATTGCCAGTGAGACGGGTATCAACTCTCAGCGGCTTCGCATTGGCGACATACGCGACATCGAATGGGACAAGCTGGTAAAGGCCAGCGGCACCTTGGCTGAGACGGCGCTGTTCATTGATGACACACCCTCCCCATCGCCAATGGAGATCCGTACCAAGTGCCGCCGTCTGGCTGCAGAGTATGGGCTAGATCTGGTCATAGTGGACTATTTGCAGCTGATGCGCGGAGGTGCGCGCGCCGAGAACAGGGTACAGGAGGTATCCTACATCTCCCGCCAGCTCAAAGGTCTGGCTCGCGAGTTGAGCGTTCCCGTAGTTGCCATCTCACAGCTCTCACGCGCCGTCGAATCCCGTCAAGACAAGCACCCTATTCTGTCCGACCTCAGAGAGTCGGGCACCATTGAGCAGGATGCGGACGTCGTCATGTTCATCTACCGTGATGAAATGTACAACCAGGACACGGATAAGAAGAATGTTGCGGAGATCATCGTTGCGAAGCACCGCAACGGGCCTACCGGACTGGCCCATCTCGGTTTCAAGAGCGAGCAGACCAAGTTTGTCAATCTAGAAAGGTACCAGCAGGACATAGGCTATTCGGCGGAACTTGAGGCTGCATGAAAGAGTTCGCCGGCTTCCCCGGCGGCAAGCTTGCATACACGCCGCTCCCCGACTTGTTCTTCAGCGAGCTGCTGCCAGTGATCACCGACCTCGCTGAACTCAAGGTGACCCTGCACGTCTTCTGGCGGCTCCATGACAAGAAAAGCTCCCAGCAATACGTGACCCTCCGGGAGTTACTGGGAGACGGCGCAATGCTGCGCAGCTTGCAGGGTGTGGACCCTACACCTGAGGCAGCGCTGAGCAAGGGCCTGGAGCGAGCGGTGGCGCGCGGTACTCTGCTTCACCTGAAGAGCGAAGGTGGAGAGCACTATTACTTCGCCAACAGTGCCCGCGGACGTGGGACCGTAGAAAAAGTGCTGCTCGGCGACATACAGCTCGCTGGGGGCGAGGTACTGGCTGAGCGAGCAGAACCTGGCAAACGACCGAATATCTTTGTGTTGTATGAGCAGAACATCGGTCTGCTTCAGCCGATCATCGCAGAAGAACTAAAGGATGCGGAGAGCAACTACCCGCAGGACTGGATCGAAGATGCTTTCCGCATCGCAGTTGAGAACAACGTCCGCAACTGGAAGTACATAAGGCGCATTCTCGAACGGTGGCTGGCCGAGGGTAAGGACGAAGGCAGAGGCGGAGTACGCGGGAAAAGCTGGTATGAAGAGTACGAGAAGTTCATCAAGCGTTGAATCGCACGACAACGGCCTCTGCCCCTTGTGCCAGGGATTCGGCTACCTCTGCCTGGACGCGCCTCCCGGCCATCCGGATTTTGGCCGTGTGGTGCCCTGCACCTGCAAGCTCGCGGAGATCGAAGCCCGACGCTTGCAGGACCTGCGTCGCGCCAGCAACCTCGGTCTCCTGGCGCGCATGACCTTTGACAGCTTTGTCCCAGAGAGTCACGGCCTCAATCCACAAGCGCAGGAAAACCTGCGCAGCGCCTACAAAAGGACGTTGGCCTATGCTCAGAAACCCCAAGGCTGGTTGATCCTGAAGGGTGGTTATGGCTGTGGCAAGACGCACCTGGCAGCAGCCATCGCCAATCACCAGATAGAGCATGCTCTTCCAGTGCTCTTTGTCGTAGTGCCCGATTTGCTCGACCACCTTCGTGCAGCTTTTTCGCCTCAAAGCGCGGTCAGCTTCGACCGTCGCTTTGAAACGGTACGCACTGCTCCTGTGCTTGTCTTGGATGATCTGGGCGCGCAAAGCAGCACTCCCTGGGCACAAGAGAAACTCTATCAGCTACTCAACTACCGCTACAACGCGCAGTTGCCGACAGTGATCACCACCAACTGTGAGCTGGAGGACCTCGACCCTAGACTCCGCTCACGCATTGCAGAGTTGGAGTGGTCATCGTTAGTTCATATCCTGGCTCCAGATTACCGCGGAAGTGCAGTAGTAGAGCAGTCAGAGCTGAGCAGCCTGGGCCTACACGCCGACCAGACCTTCGAGAGCTTTGATCTGCGCTCCCAAGATCCCGCTGTGGACGTTTCGCAGCGAACAAATCTCAAACGCTCGGTGCGCATAGCCAGGGCCTATGCGCAGGAGCCAGAAGGCTGGCTGGTTCTGACAGGCGGCTATGGCTGCGGCAAGACTCACCTGGCCGCTGCGATCGCCAACTACCGCGTGCTCAACGGATACCCGGCCATTTTCGTTTTGGTGCCGGATCTGCTCGACCACCTGCGGGCGACTTTCGGTCCCCACAGCACTGTGGGATTCGACCGGCGCTTTGATGAGATCCGGCGCGCGCCGCTGCTGATACTGGACGATCTAGGCACACACAGCGCCACCCCATGGGCGCAGGAAAAGATCTTCCAACTCTTCGACTATCGCTACAACGCGCGCCTGCCCACCATTATGACCATGACGAAGGATGCTGACCTCGACCCGCGACTGGCAACCCGCCTCTTCGATGTCAGCCGCAGCCAGGTGTGGGAAATCACGGCGCCGAGCTATCGCTTTGAGGTCCGTTCACCACAGAAAGCGAAGGCGCAGACCAGACGCTCGGGACGCGGCAGAAGCGGCCTTGGAGTGTCTGGACGAGGATGATCAGGCCCCAACGAACAAGAAATCTCCTCAAGCGCATCGCCACCTGCCTGCTTCCCCTGGCCCTCTGCCTGGCATCTGCGTCGTGGCTCCTTCGCGCTCCCATCCGCACCTACCTCGGCAGCGTGACAGGCGAGGAGAACTCTTGGGAGCAAATCAAGGGCCTGGGGCGATTGATCGTGCTCCGTCTGACCCGTCCCCCCCTGCAGTTGGAACCCTACATGCCCATCGCTCATGCTGGCGTTAACCCTTTTGGCATTAACACCTTTCTGGAGCAAGAAGTAGAGGCCTGGAAAGTGGAGAAAGCGATGCGCATGATCTGGGAAGC